>NZ_VOZH01000100.1:0-1962 GCF_013419875.1 Acinetobacter sp. YH12049
ATGCGTGCACTACGTAAAGGACAAGCATCGTCATTTTATTATGGTCAGCCTCAGGGTGAAGTGTGTCTAATCAACAGGGTTTTCGGTCTCTAAGCACTTTTTAAAGGGAACATCATCGACTCAAATCACTATTTGCAACAGTGCCGCCAAACTTTCTATAGTCTTTGACAATTACAATTCATAAAAACTAAGTATGCCTGATCAACAGCTTTCCCTCAGTGAATACCTCGAAACAGTCCAAGAGATCGTAAAGATTGCCTTTGGTGATCCTGTATGGGTTGGAGCTGTCAAAGGACCTGAATATTCTGATTAAAGTCAAAGCCAGCTTTAGCCCACAATATGGGTTCTCAGTAAACATTGAAGACATTGATTCAAGCTTTACGCTCGGTGATCTTGCGAGACGTTACCAACAGATCGTAAAGCAACTCACAGAAGATGGCTTGATTGACAAGAATAAGAAACTCCCTACACCATTTGACATTAACAAGGTTCTCGTCATTGCACCTGAACAAGCTGCAGGATTAGGAGACTTTAGAAAGGATGCTGATATTCTGTATAAAGCAGGGGTCTGTGAATTCATCTATCACTCAGCAACATTTCAAGGTAATACAGCAGCAGCAAGTATAATTGCTTCTTTAAGCCAAGGATTAAGACAGTGGGCCAATGAATACAAAACACCTCCTGACTTGATTGTCATCATTCGTGGTGGTGGTGCTGTCAATGATTTGGCTTACTTGAATGATTACGATCTAGCTGCTTTGCTTTGCAAACGATCAGTACCTATTTGGGTTGGTATTGGACATGAACGAGATAAGACCATTCTCGATGAAATTGCACATCGATCTTTTGATACACCAAGTAAAGTGATTGGCGGTATTAGAAACCATATTGCTGAACGTGTAGATGAGGTCAAGGTTTTCATTCAATCCATCCAACTGTACTCTCAGCAGCAGATCCAAGCGTACCAAAGCCAAAATGATCAGTTAATGCAAATCACCAAATCTATGGCTCAGGCACAACTTAATCAAACCAGCAAACAAGCTGACCAAGTGAAGACGAATGTCCATTACTTTGCTCAGCAACAATTGAAACGAGCAACGCTTAATGTGGAAACGCTGATGCGAATGACGCTGATCCAAAACCCTACAAATGTATTGGCTAGAGGTTATGCCATCGTTCGTAGTGGAGGGAAGGCTATAACATCCATTCATCAAGCCAAGGATCAAACTTTGGCGATTCAATTACATGATGGTTTAATCAATACACAAGTTTTACAGGTGAAACCAAATGAGTGAACAACAACTAACATTTAAAGAAGGCTATGACATCTTAAAGAAGAATGCTGAGCTTCTAGAGTCTCAAGAGGAGCCGGACATTGATAACCTGATGAAAGTTGTTGAAGAATCCATGGCAGCTTATAAAAGCTGTAAGCAACGCATTGATGCAGTACAACAAGCATTGAATGAAAGCTTTAAGGATTAATCTTTAATTGTTAGCAGTTGATCCCATTTAAAGTAGTTCTGTGTTAGCCGATTTCGTGACATATTCCATGTTCTGTTCGGCATTAAACTCGCGCCCAAGGCAATCTTGGTTTTGCCATACTTAAGATGAATCGCTTCAAGGGAATCCATCAAAGCGTCACTGATCTCGATATGCTTCATGTCGGTAAACATATCATATACATGGCTTGCCTTTGGTTCGAGACACGTTAGAATCACGCCACATTTCTTGAAGGCAATGTCCTTGGCATACAGGCCATCAATCATCGCTGTAGCGAGTTTAGATAGCAGCAATAAGTTGTCGGTAGGTTCTGGTAAAGCCAAGGATAAAGACTTTGTTAGCGGCAGTGTAAAAATGACCCCCTAATGGCATTTAAAAACTGACCCCCTTGGTTAATATAGCGGTCATTTTGGACTGCTCAACATGTTAACTTTGGAGCAAGCAGTGACAATCCAAATACTT
>NZ_VOZH01000101.1:0-1939 GCF_013419875.1 Acinetobacter sp. YH12049
GCTGCGTCGGAGTAGGTTTGATTTCGCCCTTGTTTGCCTTTTGATGGCGCATACCATTGCGTAGCAGGATCAAACCAAATGGCAATATTTCCGCGACTCATGAGTGCTCGGTTATATGCGGGCCAATGGGTTGTGCGGTAGATTTTGTGTGTAGGCTTCTTCATTTGAAAATTATATCGCTGAAAAAGCCTTTACAGATAGGTTTGTGCAACAAAGCCTCTACAAGGTATACTTCAAGTACATGTAAAACCATAATAAAGTAGAAAATTTAATTAAAATCCAATAAGATCAGCATATACTTAAAATCAATCTAAATTGTGATTTGCCAAGCAACATAAAATAAATTTAAATACTATTTTATTTCAACTTAATTACCCTGTATTTTCCATAGTATTGATCATTATCTTTAAAACGCTTATATCCATATACTAATATTACAAAAGACATGCTAAAAATATATCCACCATAAAATCGATTCCATTACAGAAAAAATCTAATCCCAATTATTTAATCTTGGATAAAGCTATTTCTAATCCTTGTTCATATGCCTTTTTAAAATATTTTTGCGATCTTTCTTCATCTAGTCGGTTATATTTCTTCATTGAATAGATCATTCCTAAATTATAAGAGGCTTGCGCATCTCCCATATCACTTGACTTTTTGAAATATTTAATAGATTTTTCAATATCTTGCTTAACACCAATACCACTTTCCAAATTTATAGCAAAATTTAAATTTGCTTCAGGATTTCCTAAGTTAGCAGCTTTCTCCCAATAACTACTACACTTAGTATAATCTTGTGTAACAGCTTTACCATCACAATACGTTAATCCGAGTAAAAATAGTGATCTAGCATCGTTCTTACTAGCAGCAAACTCTAAATATTTAATAGCGTCTACAATATTTCCTTCTTCAATATATATTTCCCCAATTGACCCCATAGCATCGACATGATTTAATTTCGCCGCTTTTAGATAATAATCTTTCGCTTTTTCAATATTCTTCCCAACTCCTCGACCTACATAATAGTTTGTACCAGTATTATACATTGCTGAGACACTACCATTATCAGCTGATTTTTTAGCCCATTCAAATGATTTTTTAGAATCATAATCGCCATCTAAAGCCCTAATATAAATATCACTTAAAATAAACTGTGCATCACTATTACCTTCATTCGCTAATTTTTCATAAATAGGCTTAATATCTTTATAATACTTTTTCTTTTCATCAGAGTCCAAATGGGAGTTTTCAGCCTCTGCCCTTAATTTCTCAACCTGCTCAAATGTCATATTAATATTATTTGATTGATTTGATGCATTACAAGCACCAACCAAAAAACTTAACATCAAACATAATAATAGCTTTTTATTCAGCATTTTAAGATTACCTTTTAGAAACTTAATTGGTTAAAAATATTATTTATATTTACATTGTTTGGCGGAATATGTGCATGTGTTTTGGGATCATATTTGGGTATATTTTCAAGATTTACCGTAGACCTTGGTTTAGCTACCGGTGGAGCAGGAACATCTATACATCGACCACCAATCCCATTACAAATCGGTCCACGTTCATCATTTACAGAACAATATTCTTTTTTAAAAGAGGATAAATTGTAAGCGTCCGCTGAATCCCATACCTATTTTTTAATTCGATTTAGGTTTCCAGCAGTGCGGCAGCAATTCTTCAATTTGGGTCACTTTGTGTGTCGGTAACCTTTTCAGCACATCACTTAAATAGGCATACGGATCCAAGCCATTCAGCTTTGCTGACTGGATTAACGTCATGATGTTTGCCGCTCGCTGACCACTGCGCAGCGAACCTGCAAACAGCCAGTTCTTGCGCCCCAACGCCCAAGGTCGCATTTGATTCTCGACCCAATTATTGCAAATAGGTAGATTGCCATCATCCAGATAGCGGCTTAAAGCTGGCCAAC
>NZ_VOZH01000102.1:0-1796 GCF_013419875.1 Acinetobacter sp. YH12049
TTGGATAAAAATGAACAATTTCGTAAATTATAATTCTTTAACACTAAAGTTACATGTTACTTATGATTAAAAATCATTTAAATGATACATAATTTCATGAACTTTCAGATTGTAACTTTAGGGTATAGTCTAATACAACTATTTTGATATTCATTCCCAATGAATAGCCACCGATTTTGAAGGGAACATCATCGACTCAAATTTCTATTTGCAACAGTGCCATTTTCCTACCTAATAGTTAGTTCTTAGAAATCATCACTGAGTCTGTCCATATTCCGAACTCGTTTAGGCTGTTTCTGGATTTCTAAAGCTTTCCCAATTTCATCATGGTCTGGATGGGCAAGATCAAAGACAGAGTCTTCAAGGCCAAGAACCATTAAGACCGTTACTAAATTTTTGAAGTTAATACTTGGATCGCCTTTTTCCATTCGGCTAATTGTACGTTCATCCACATGCACCCGATTAGCTAACTCCTGAATGGTAATGCTCCGGCGGATTCTCGCAATCTTAATATTTTTCCCGACTTGTTGAAGTAAATCCGCTACGCCATGCATCATAAAATGACTGGAGGTCTTCTTCATACAGATCCTCAGAAATCCGACATTATTTCCTGTTTAAGTTAATTTAAACCACATTTAATGTCATATCCTTTGTTGTAATTTTTTTAAAAAAGAAGGTAGACTGTAACAGCAGAAAGGGGGATTTGGGAGTCGGTTTTTTAAACCCTATGGTAATCATAATTGTTTAACTGAGATGAACAAATCCGTGGAACAGGGTAAATCATTTAAAAAGCCTAATCTGGTGTGATTGGGCTTTTTATTGTATAATTATATTGCTGATTTTTAATGAAAATTTAAATAATTTCGCATAACACCTATTATATTAATTTTAAAAAAATTTAAGATGCGTGTCTAGTTTCTTCATTAAAAGAGCTAGTTAATAGATCTCTGACTATTTCATATAAGGCTTCAATTTTTTTAGGACAAATTTCCTTTTTTTCTAGCTTTTGCATAAGTGTAATTGGTTTTACATCTTGTCTTCCTGGAGCTTTATACCCCAGAAAAGCTTCTAGATCTTTTTCAAAGAAATAAGGATTCGATAAGGTAAATTGATTACGGCAACTAATAATAAAAGGATTGATTGCTTTATGAACACCTTGATTAAAATCCCCATCAGCAATAACTATATGATTTATTCCATAAGCTTCTAATAGCTTCATATATCTATGAAAATTATATTTTCCATTTACATCAACGACACATATCTTATGTTCTCGTAAAGACTCCCAATCTCTAGCAAGTTGGTAATTTAGAAATACTTTTTCCGTAGCTCCTTCAATTAAAATCACCGTATCTGAAAAAAATAGTGAGAGTCGTTCACTATCAAGCCATAGTTGATATCTAAATGCCTCTATACAGCTTAAATCAGCTTCATTAATTTCCTCTTTCGGTAATAAATCCTTCGCTCCCCCAGAACCATCTCCCTTTGTATTAACAATATCTTGTAATAGCTTTATCAACTGCAATCCTTGTCCAAAAATATCGCCTAAAACCTCTTTAGTTGGTTGGTGTATATAAGTGATACCTGAAGTTCTTCTCACTCTAATTAGTTCTAATAAGTTTTCATGAGCTTTATCTAAAAAGTTTGGTGCATGAGAGGTAATAAAAACGGCACTGTTGCAAATAGGCTGACATGATAAGCTAAATATCTTATTTATTTCGAGATACAGCAGATGAATCCCTTCCATGGTCGGCACTTTCAAGGTGAAATCATTCTTTGGGCTGTTCGTTGGTATT
>NZ_VOZH01000103.1:0-1656 GCF_013419875.1 Acinetobacter sp. YH12049
AGGCCTCAGCATTTTATTATGGTGATCCCCTGGGCGAAATGCGCCTGGTAAGCAGAGTTTTTGAAATGTAAGGCCTTTGAATAAGACAAAAGGCTGCCTCATCGCTAACTTTGCAACAGTGCCATTTTAAGCGTTATGCTAAGCCCAGGAAGCCGCAGGATCTTTTGAACCACAACTGCATTAACGTCCGCTATTCTGATACGAGTGGATTGTACGCCTGGGAATTCGAGAAAGATGCTCAGAAATTCAGTCTGAAAGTCAAAGGGCAATATATTGCGAACAGCACGATTCATCAGCTCGATGCAGCATTAGACGGGCTGGGGATTGCCTATATTCCCGAGTATGTTGCAGATGGATATATCAAAAGCGGCAAGCTGATTGCTGTTCTGACCGAGTGGTGTCCATATTTTGACGGCTACCATATTTATTATCCTCACCGCCGACAGGATTCTCCTGCGTTTATGGCTTTTCTGCAAGTTTTGCGTGACAGGTACAATAATGGAATAAGATAAATTTATGAGTAAAGGATTATGTCCACGATAAGCACCTGGGTCGATTCCTGGGAGGCGGCCATGAGGGTAGGGAAGCGCCGTCCCGTCAAGTCAGCGTAATGCTCTGCCAGTGTTACAACCAATTAACCAATTCTGATTAGAAAAACTCATCGAGCATCAAATGAAACTGCAATTTATTCATATCAGGATTATCAATACCATATTTTTGAAAAAGCCGTTTCTGTAATGAAGGAGAAAACTCACCGAGGCAGTTCCATAGGATGGCAAGATCCTGGTATCGGTCTGCGATTCCGACTCGTCCAACATCAATACAACCTATTAATTTCCCCTCGTCAAAAATAAGGTTATCAAGTGAGAAATCACCATGAGTGACGACTGAATCCGGTGAGAATGGCAAAAGCTTATGCATTTCTTTCCAGACTTGTTCAACAGGCCAGCCATTACGCTCGTCATCAAAATCACTCGCATCAACCAAACCGTTATTCATTCGTGATTGCGCCTGAGCGAGACGAAATGCGCGATCGCTGTTAAAAGGACAATTACAAACAGGAATCGAATGCAACCGGCGCAGGAACGCTGCCAGCGCATCAACAATATTTTCACCTGAATCAGGATATTCTTCTAATACCTGGAATGCTGTTTTCCCGGGGATCGCAGTGGTGAGTAACCATGCATCATCAGGAGTACGGATAAAATGCTTGATGGTCGGAAGAGGCATAAATGCCGTCAGCCAGTTTAGTCTGACCATCTCATCTGTAACATCATTGGCAACGCTACCTTTGCCATGTTTCAGAAACAACTCTGGCGCATCGGGCTTCCCATACAATCGATAGATTGTCGCACCTGATTGCCCGACATTATCGCGAGCCCATCTATACCCATATAAATCAGCATCCAGGTTGGAATTTAATCGCGGCCTCGAGCAAGACGTTTCCCGTTGAATATGGCTCATAACACCCCTTGTATTACTGTTTATGTAAGCAGACAGTTTTATTGTTCATGATGATATATTTTTATCGGCACTGTTGCAAATAGTCGGTGGTGATAAACTTATCATCCCCTTTTGCTGATGGAGCTGCACATGAACCCATTCAAAGGCCGGCATTTTCAGCGTGACATCATTCTGTGGGCCGTACGCTGGTAC
>NZ_VOZH01000104.1:0-1598 GCF_013419875.1 Acinetobacter sp. YH12049
GAGATGATCAATCGGCTTGAAGAAATTGTAAAAAAGAACTGTGCTGATTGGGAGATTGACTTGATTGAGTTCAATGGTAAAGCTGATCATATTCACTTATTGTTAGATATGCACCCGAATATCATGCGTAAGCGTCCGCTGAACACACCTTCTGAATTCATCCTATAAGCCTTAATTTAGTCCCCACTTAGAAACAAGTGGGGACTTAAATTTATGACTACAAATCATCAGACATCCATCGCATCTCTTGCGAAAAAACGAAGAACATACAGTGCTGAATTTAAACAGCAGATCGTTCAGGCTTGTAAAGCACCGGACGTTTCAATTGCTTCAGTCGCTTTGCAACATGGATTGAATACAAATCTTGTATCCAAATGGATTCGCTTAATTGATGCTAAGCCAGGGAGTGATCGCTCAACACTACCGAATAAACCTGCATTTATTGCCTTATCTTGCTCTGCACCATTAGATCCTACTCCTACTGACATGTTAAAAGTTCAAATTACTTTACCCCACTCAAAAGCAGAAATTGGCTTGAAATGGCAAGTATCAGAAATACCTGCCTTGGCAGAATTACTCAAGGCACTTGCAACATGATCCGCATTGATGAAATCTGGTTGTCTACTCAGCCCATGGACATGCGTGCAGGTATGGATACGACCATGGCTCAGGTGGTGAGAGCCTTTGGCTACATCAAACCGCATTGTGCTTACCTGTTCTGTAATAAACGTGGCCATCGCATGAAAGTACTGGTACATGATGGACTGGGCATCTGGCTGTGTGCCCGGCGGCTGGAACAGGGCAAATTTCACTGGGCTCAAGTTCACCAAGGTGAAACCGTGGCCCTCAGCCCGGAACAGTTACAGGCACTGATCCAAGGTTTGCCCTGGCAGCGCATTGGACGACAGCAGGTGGTGACGATGCTTTAAACCAGGCTGTTCCATTCTGCTATTCTCCAAACGTTCTATTTCATTCTTCTCATGACCTCAGGCATACTGCGGTCATGAATACGCTGCCTGACTTAAGCCAACTGACCCATGAACAACTGCTGGAATTCACCAGACAGTTGGCGATGCAGCATCAGTCTCTAGCACAATCAAATCAAGAATTAGAAAAATCAAACCAGCAATTGGATGCCAAAGTTCAACATCTTGAAGTCACCAATCAGCAATTAGATTCTAAAGTTCAACATCTTTCTATTCTCAATCAAAAATACGAGCATGAACTCGCACTATTTAAACAGCACAAATTCGGCAGTAAAAACGAACATCTCACTGCAAAACAAATCCACCTGTGGGATGAAGCGGTTGAAGAAGATATTGCTGCGGTTGATCTAGAACTGGAACGGCTAAATGCAGATAAAACCGATGCAGCGACACAGAAAGCCAAAACCAATAAACCTAAACGTCGACCACTGCCAGATCATCTACACACCATCCGTATTGAGCATGAACCTGCATCAACCCAATGCGCTTGTGGCTGCCAACTCCGTCGTATCGGCGAAGATGTCAGTGAAAAACTGCATTTCAGACCGGCACAGTTCTATAAGGAACAGCATGTGCGTGGTAAATGGGTCTGTGATCAGTGTGACACCCTGA
>NZ_VOZH01000106.1:0-1589 GCF_013419875.1 Acinetobacter sp. YH12049
CGCTTTCAGCAATAGAAAATCGTGGCAATGATCTTAAGATTTCAACCATGAAAAAGTATGTTGAGGCAATGGGTGGGAAGCTCCGTATTGATGTAGAGCTTCCAACAGGAAAACATATAGGATTCAATGTTTAACAATAAAAATAGGAGCTATCTGCTCCCATTTTTATGTAACTCCAAAAAGCCTATGTCTTAACATAGGCTTCGTTACAGTCCATATTATGTATTAGTCCCAGTAAAAACGGACATTAAACTTGCTTAATCCAATCTGCTAAGTTTTCCCATTACTCCTCGCTGGATGAAAATAATATTACCTAACTGTTTTTTACTTTCTATTTTAAATTTAGCTACTTATTCAAAGATAAAGACATGAGGATATCCAGAAAATTCTACTCCAAAGTTATCTTTTAAATTTGCAATACATTCATTCTTTTCATTTTTAACATAATTATAGTTAACTTTCATCGCAAAGCCTATCTTTGCCCAAGTCTTTCCTGATAAAGGAATACATTTTTCTTCAAGGGATTTATCTTGAGCTAAATAATCAATTTTATTATCCATATCATTCAAAATAAGAGTTAATATTTTATCGAAAGCAACTTCTGAAATTTGATTAAATTCTTCTTCATTAATGTCCTTTACTGTCTCAAAGTACTTACTGCGATAGTGATACATTCTTACTTTATTTTTAATATTTACACCAATAGTAAAATCTAGATGAAAATCATCCGGAGATGCTGATATAAAAACAAAAGGAACTAATAAAAAATTAGCATTATTTTTATTTATTACTTCTATGCTTGAATCACTTGCACTTAGTTTTTTTTCTAATTGAGATTTTACTAATGTATCAAATTTTTGAGTTTTTAAGAAATCTAATTGATCACTAACTTCTTTTGTTTTACTAGTTATATTGATTATATCAAATGCTAATGTTAGATCAGAAAGCATAAATCCCGTTGCTGATGCATCATTCCTTGATAATCCTATTACTACTTGTGCATCTTTTAATGTTTTATCTCTAGGCGAACTATATTTTGTCTTATTAACATAATCACTTGAAACATATACAGTTTGTAATTCATTTTTTGAAGGATACTTATGAAAAAAAGTCTGACATCCCGTAAGAAAAATAAAAGATGATGCTAGAAATAATTTTAATAAATTCATGTAAATACTGCTATATCAAAAAGTCAAAATAAGTTTTAGGCATCACTAAACTAAAAACAATTAGACTTCCGTCATAAATCGGCTTTGTTGCATAAATATTTTGCAAAACACTGATTTTTAAGGAGTTTAAGAAAATTTTAATAAAAAATAAGTATAATAAAATCATAGTGTTAGGTATTTGTGCAACAAAGCCTATATTGATTGACTTTTCGTTGCCAGCAGAACGTGTGCTGAGAGGACTTGATCAGCTCATTGAATGGCGAGGTAAACCTAAACGCATTAGAACCGACAATGGCCCAGAGTATATAAGTGAGCTGATGGAAAAGTGGTGTGATCAGCATGGTATTGAGCATGTATTTACTCAACCAGGCAATCCACAGCAAAATGCATATGTTGAGCGATTTAATCGTACAGTACGTT
>NZ_VOZH01000107.1:0-1541 GCF_013419875.1 Acinetobacter sp. YH12049
ACCATTGAACTCAATCAAGTCAATCTCCCAATCAGCACAGTTCTTTTTTACAATTTCTTCAAGCCGATTGATCATCTCATTTGAAAGGCATTTCTTGCGATATTTTGTTACCAACACTAAATGATATGTAAGTTTATAAACACAGTGATAATGTGACTTCATTACATTTACACTAAGCAATTAATTTGCTAAATTATAACCATGAAACAACCTTTTTTGAAAGCGTATAAATATCGCATCTATCCTACTTCTGAGCAGAAAGTGCAATTTGAAAAGCACTTCGGATGCACTCGCTTTATTTTCAATTGGGCTTTAGCACTTCAAACTAAAGCTCATTCTGAAACTCAAAAATTATTATCAAAAAAGGATATTCAAGACCAATTAGTTGCCATGAAAAAACAACCTGAATTCGAATGGTTGAACGAGGTGAATAGTCAATCACTTCTTAGTGGGTTACTTCACCTACACACTGCTTACAACAACTTTTTTCAGCGATTAAAGAAAGGCAAGGTTGAATTCAGAAAGATCAAAGGATATAAACCAAATCCTGATGAAAAACGCCCATTAAGTCATCTTGTCGGCTACCCACGGTTCAAATCCAAGAAAATACCGCAACGGTCTTATCAATGCCCTCAGCACGCAACAGTGAGCTTTGAGAACGGATTACTTCATCTACCTAAAATTAAAGGGATAAAAACTGTATTTAGTCGGGTATTTAATGGGAAAATCAAAACTGTCACCATTAGCAAAACAGCGACAGGTAAGTATTATGCTTCGATTTTGGTCGAGTCAGAGTTAGAACTTGTTGCATCAACAACAATTCAAGCTGATCAAACCATCGGAATTGATATGGGTTTGAATCACATGCTCATTCAATCCGATGGTAATAAGGTTGAAAATCCAAAATACTTGCGACAGGCTCAAAACCGACTATCCATACAGCAGAAGATATTTGCTCGAAAGAAGAAAGAATCAAAGAATTATCAACGTCAAAAATTAAGTGTTGCATTCATCCATGAAAAAGTGCGCCTGCAACGCTTAGACCTACATCACAAACTCACGCATTACTTGATCTGTGAAAACCAAGCGACCACGTATGCTGTAGAAGATTTAGGGATAAAAAACATGGTAAGAAATCGAAAATTAGCCAAGTCCATTTCGGATGTGGCTTGGGGTCAATTTCTTACGATATTGCAATACAAGGCAAAATGGTTCGGTAAGAATGTGCTACAAATTGGAAGATTCGTTCCAAGTTCTAAAGCATGTTCATGTTGTGGTTATACTATGACAAAATTGCCACTAAGCATAAGAGAATGGCAATGTCCTGACTGTGAAACAGTGCATGATCGTGATTTGAATGCAAGCTTGAATATACGCAATTTCGCTTTAGCTGATGCACTAGGACATAGTGCTGTATAAAGAGTTCCTGTACCGCCATACTGTCAGCGCAGTGCGGTATCGAAAGGTGCAATCTCTAAGATTGCATGGGTCGCAAAGATTCCCCCACCATAGCTCTTAGCTTGGTGGTGGGAGTATGTCAA
>NZ_VOZH01000108.1:0-1477 GCF_013419875.1 Acinetobacter sp. YH12049
AAAATTGATTTATTCACCGCTGAACAGTTGATGTCTCAACCTGAATTACTCTGTCAATATGATGGACTAATTTGGGGTACTCCAACCTATCTCGGTGGTGTCTCTGGCACTTTTAAACAACTCATGGATGCCACAGGTCCATTATGGAAGAAGCAGGCTTTTAAAGGAAAATTAGCCGCAGGATTTACTGTTTCCTCATTACCTGCTGGGGATAAGCAATCGACCCTGATTTCGCTTTTCACCTTTTCGATGCAACACGGTATGGTATGGGTCGGCAACCCTATTTTACCTGAGCAACATCAAGGTGTTCCGTATACGCAAGCAGCCAATCGTCTCGGCTCATGGTCTGGTCTTATGGCACAAGCCGAACATGCCAGTGCGGCAGATGCTTTTGATATTGGCGATATTAAAACCGCTCAGTTATTTGGACAAAACTTTGCATTTCGCTTAAATGCATATCAAGGAACATGATCAAATGAAAGAGTCTAGTCTTTAATTTCCATATGTTTTTTAATCTCGGGCATTACTACATTAAAAACATTAGGTGTTATCAATAGTTTCTTTTCTATGTGAATGTCAGCATGGATTAGGAATATCTCTTATGAAGAAGATCCTGTCAGGATGATGGGTTTTCTTTATTTATCTTACAAATTCTGAAAATATCTATACGTTGCCATCATTCTTATCTTTTTTGCAGCATTTATCGCTGGAGAATGAATAACCCTCATATCCATTAAATACACATCCCCTTGTACGCCAGTTAATTCAATGATCTCTAATTTTTTATTCTGAAAATCAAAAGGCTGATTTAATATTTTCGTACTCAATAAATGATTCAGCTGACTTGAAGAAGATCGTTCAGTTAAATGATGTGAACCTTTCAAAACTAGAGTTCCACCACCATGAGGTTGAATATCATCAATGATTAAAAAAAATTGCAGTGACTCAAAAGCTGTTGAATGTGAATCGACATGCCATTTTAAATCATTCAGTGTCCATTTTTCCTGTTGAGGTAATGTCAGTAGAAGTTGCTGTTTCTGATCAGAGTAAAACTTTTTAGCAAAAATTTTGAATACAACTTCACCCAAAATATCTGAATATTTTTCTAAAGTTTTTGGCTGTTTAACTGTTCTGGACAACATGACAATCTGTTGAAAATGACTCAATTTTTTCAATTCTTTAGAGATTATTTTATTATTTTCATAAATTTTTAAACGTTTCAGTTCTTCAACCAAACTCTCTTTGATTAAATTTACTTCTTTTTTATCAATAAACTGAGATAGCTTAACAATTCCATCAACACTTAAGTCAGTTTTAATTTGTTTTAACTTTATTTGATCCAAATCGGCTCCATTATGATTCATTTTAAAAATTTCCAATCCCTAAGATTCAATCAGCTCTACTTAGGCAATAGCCTTAATAAACCAGCATTTTTTCCATCTTCCAACACCCAAATCGAGCCATTATATGCAGTATG
>NZ_VOZH01000109.1:0-1245 GCF_013419875.1 Acinetobacter sp. YH12049
CTGAGATACCGTCTTGGTAGTCAATCAGGTTTTGAGATTATTCGACCAATAAATAATCTCTTTGATAGGCAGTCTGATGTTTTAAAACGCCATAACACAGATGTATAAGCTTGCGCATTGCAGCACCTAAAGCACACATTTTATTTTTACCCTGGCTTAATAATCGTTGATATAAAGCTTCAATGTGTGGATTATATTTAATCGCTGTTAATGCTGACATATACAATACTGAGCGTATTTTACTGTCACCTGCTTTTGATAAGTGACTTTGCTTGTTGACTGAACTGCCAGACAACTGATGTACTGGAACCAAACCTACATATGCAGCAGCTTGACTTGCTTTTTCAAACTTGTGCGAATGAAATAACCCCAACAGTAATAAGCCTGATCGTTCACCGATTGAAGGAATAGTTTGCAGTAATTTCAAATCCTGTTTCAATGTTGGATCTTGATCTATGTGATTATTTATTAACTTATCAATATGTTCAAGTTGCTGATTTAAATACTCAATATTCTCTTCAAGTAATTTAATCACAACAACGGAGGTATGAGTGGACTGCGCCTTTTCAAGTCGATTCTTTTCCTGCAATAGACTACCTAGATAGACATCTCGTCTGCCTAGTAAAGCTTTTAATAATCTGACATTTTCAGGTTCAGGCTGCCATATGATTAACTTTGCGGTGTAACCATAACGTGAAAGAGCTTCACTATCAGCTTTATCCGTTTTATTTAGCATGGACATGCCTTTGGCAAAGGCTCTTACTCGTGAAGGATTAGCCACACAAACCTTTACACCTGCATCATATAGATAATATCCCAAATTCTCATGATAAACCGAAGTCGCTTCCATGATTGCTGTCACTTGATCAGGTTCAATTTTAAGAGTGATGAGCCATTTGAGCAGACTGCCAAAGCCACTTTCTGTATTAGTAAATATTTTATTTTTTCTTTTTCCAGTCAAACCTTGAGGGAAAATGCAACAATCTATTTTGGTTTTACTGACATCAATACCTAGCATAATCATGGTGATATTCCTTGAGTTTAAGCTATGATTTTTATCCCATTAACCATCATCTTACCTTGTGAATACAGCATCAAAGTGCTTAGTTACCGTTCAGAGTTGTATGAGGGATAAGGGCAAATTGTAGGTTTTATCTCAGGTTCAAATTTAAGATTTTAGCAGCACTCCAAACTCTACAATTTGCGTATAGTGGTAGCTAATCACTATATCAATCAAGATACAAG
>NZ_VOZH01000010.1:0-111109 GCF_013419875.1 Acinetobacter sp. YH12049
GCCTATTTAAGTGATGTGCTGAAAAGGTTGCCGACACATAAAGTGACTCAGATTGAAGAATTGCTACCACACCGCTGGAAACCTAAATCGAATTAAAAAATAGGCATGGGGTTCAGCGGACGCTTACCAATTTCAAAATGAAACTGATCTTTCAAGATGAGACCTGCGAAAAAAAACCCTCAAGATTGAGGGCTTTTTTTGATGATGATCTACCGTTTTAAACGCTGTGTTTAAGGTTCATTAAAACGGTAAGTCGTCATCTAAATCTGCTGCTGCAGGAGCCGGTGTCGGTGCAGGCTGTTGTTTTGGCGCAAAACCACCTGGGTTGTTATTGCCATAGCTATTGCCTTGAGCCGGTTGGTTATTGCCATAACCGCCTTGGTTTGAGCTATTACCGTAGCCACCTTGGTTTTGGTTATTGTTATAACCACCTTGTTGATTATTAAAACGAGGCTGACCAAAATCACCGCCTTGACCTTGTTCGCCTTGTTGGCGATTATTGTCAAGCATTTGCATTTGTTCACCACGAATTTCAGTCGTGTAACGCTCTTGACCGCCTTGATCTGTCCACTGACGAGTACGTAATGAACCTTCAATATAAACTTTAGAACCTTTGCGCAAATATTGCTGTGCAATTTCACCTAAGCGGTTATGTAACACAATACGGTGCCATTCTGTTTGCTCTTTACGTTCACCTGTATTTTTATCTGTCCATGAATCACTCGTTGCAATTGAGAACTGAGTGAGAGAACCACCATTTGGGAAAGTTTTTGTTTCAGGGTCACGACCCAAAGTACCAACTAAAATGACCTTATTTACACCACGCATCAGACGTATTCTTCCTATTTGTTTCTATTATTTACTTTATAAGAGTTATGCTTAAATGGCTACCTCTTTCCCTAACAAGTGCGTTAAATGTTGTCGCGCAGATTCATCCATCTGCTGCTTATCCACTTTTACATAAGCCACTTGCTGGTCAGACATCACCACAACTTCTTCAATACCACGAATTGCTAAAAGCTGAGAAGTCCATTCATCCGTTTCTTTATCTTCAGGCAAACTAAACACCATAGACGATAAATAACGCGGCTGAGCCAATCCAAAACTAATGATCAACCATAAAATAGCTAGACCTGTCAGGATGCCCCATCCCATTGCCGTATCATTTAGCAACAATAGTTGCCCGCCAATCATACCACCAAAAAATGCCCCCAGAAACTGACTGCTGGCGTTCACCCCCATGGCAGTCGCTTTGGATTGAATTGGAGCTGCTTTCGATAACCATGACGGTAATAATGCCTCCATCACATTAAATGCGATAAAGAATAAACCTAAGCCTGTCAGCAAAATATATTTTGATTCGAAACCAAAAATTAAGATGCCCAATCCCAAAATAATGCCACCAATGGCGGTCAAGAAAATGCCGCGCATTTTGCGATATTTTTCCGCCAAAATAATACTTGGAAATGCAAAAAACAGGCTCACGACCAAAAGCGGCAAATACACCAGACCATGTGAATGTAATGGAATATTGGCAAAGTTAATCAACTGAGACGGAACATAGATAAACATCGCTGTGAGCAGTAAATGCAATGAAAAGACTGAAACATGTAAACGATTTAGATCAGGCATTTTCAGTACTTGCTTTAACTGCGTCAGATAACCTTGTTGAAAATTTTTATGATGACGCGTTACTTTCGGTACCAATAGCAACATCGCAATCGCGGCAAGTCCCATGATGGTGGTCACCCAAAATAAACCCGAGATGCCGACTAAACCTGTGAGCCAAGGCCCAAGGCTGAACGCGACCACAAAGGACAAACCGATACTCATCCCCATCATGGCCATGGCTTTAGTACGCTGTTCTTCACGTGTGACATCGGCTAACAAAGCCATCACTACGGCAGATACAGCACCACCACCGGCAATCGCACGCCCGATAATCACGCCATAGATACTATCGGACATTGCAGCAATTGCACCACCTAAAGCAAACAACAGCAGCCCAATTACCACCAACGGTTTACGACTATAACGGTCTGCAATTAGACTAAACGGGATCTGTAAAATCGCTTGAGTTAAACCATAAACACCCACCGCTAAACCAATAAGTGCTGGTGTTGCCCCTGCATATTGCTGACCTGCCACAGAGAAAACAGGAATAATCATGAACAGCCCCAGCATACGTAAGGCGAAAATACTACTCAAAGCAAAAGTTGAGCGTCGTTCAAGAGCATTCATCATAGCTGGTTAAAAATTCATTAATCTTGGAATGGGATTATAGGACATTCAGCTTAAAGCGAAGCAGGATTTTTATTGATTTTAAATATCCTGATGATTGGACAAATAAAAAGCGCAGCTGACGCTGCGCTTTTTGGGAGATTTTAGGCAAATTTAAATTAGCCTAGATTTTCTTGACGCTTTTTATATTGAATTGAGGCAATCACAGCCCAAACAATAAATGCCACACCAATTAGACCCGTTACCACTTCAGGGACATGAAGACCTGTGCCACTCGCCAACATAATGAAGGCCAAAGCACCAATCGCATAATGCGCACCATGTTCAAGGAAGATATAAGCATCTAAGGTGCCTTTATCCACTAAGTAAATGGTCATTGAACGCACGAACATAGCACCAATAGCAAGACCGAGCATAATGATTACGACATCAGAGGTAATCGCAAATGCACCAATCACACCATCAAAACTGAATGAGGCATCGAGTACTTCAAGGTAAAGGAAACCACCAAAACCTGCTTTGATCACGCCTGTCGGTACGCCATTTGCGTCATGTCCAACCGCATTACCATTTTCATCAACTTCAGGTTCACCACCCAATAAATGACTCAATACTTGGACACCGATATACACCACGATCCCCCAGATACCCGCCATCACTACCGCTAGACGAGAGGCTTCGGCCACGTTTGCTGCCATTACCAATAACGCAATTAGGGCAATAAACACGGACATCGCAGGAACGTTTGCAAGATTGGCCAAACGGCGCTCTAGCCAACGGAACCAATGGGTATCTTTCCCTTCATCTAAGAAGAAGTTCAGGAACACCAACAATAAGAAAGCACCACCAAAGGCCGCAATTTCTGCATGATGTGCCATCAATTTTGCAGAGTATTCAATTGGATTATTCAATGCCAATCGCACCACTTCCATAGCGCCCATGTCAGCCGTTACAGCAACAATGACGATTGGGAAAATCAAACGCATACCGAATACAGCAATCACGATCCCGACGGTTAAGAAAATCATTTTCCAGAAATGATCCCAACCACGGAGTACCGATGCATTCACTACAGCGTTATCAAATGACAATGATACTTCCATCACTGCCAAAATTGCAGTAATGGTCAGTGCTGTCAGCATGGCTTGCACACCTGCATTTGGGCCATGATTCAGACCCCAATATGCAGAAATGGCAAGACACACGATCGTAAAGACGATTGAGAAACCAAAATGTTTCATCATGATAGATCGACCTATTCATTCAATAAGATTTCAAAATGAGGGAATACCCAGTTTGAAGCTAAGTTTATGGCGCAATTATGCCGCTTTTCAGGATTGAAACCAAAAATTATTCGTTACATTTTGAATAAACACTCTAAGATGGAGGCTCTCAATTACATCGCATCATGGTGTAGACCCGTCTTTCATTTTTAACGACAGGAATGTTCAATGCGTTTTTCTGAAGAAGTTTGGCAACGTAATACCGCGTTATATCAGCAGATACTCCATCTACCGTTTAATCAGGAATTGGCTCAGGGCCGCTTAAGCCGCGATGCCTTTTGCCACTATGTCATTCAGGATGCCCATTATTTATTGGCCTATGGTCGTGCGCTTGCAGTGTGTGCAGCCAAGGCATTTGATGCCGACGATGTAATTCAGTTTTCTGAAGCGGCAAAAATTGCCATCGTGGTGGAACGTAGTCTGCACAATGACTTTATGCAAGGTTTCAACATTAGCAAAGAACAGTTTGAAAATACTCCACTGACCCTTGCCTGTCATCATTACACTTCGTTTCTAACGGCAACAGCATGGTCAGAAAGTTACCCTGTGGTCCTTGCCTCACTCCTGCCTTGCTTTTGGATCTATGCTGAAGTCGGCAAAGCCATTGTCAGCCAATCTGTACCGAATAACCCTTACCAAGCATGGATCGATACCTACTCAGGTGAAGACTTCAATACTGCTGTGCAAAACGTGATTCAAACTATTGATCGAGTGGCGGCTCGCTGCGATGCAGATACACGTGAAAAAATGCATGCGGCTTATACGAACGGCGCAAAATTAGAATGGATGTTCTGGGACAGCGCGTATCAACAGCGGACATGGCCTGTAGAATAAACCTTTGATTTAAACTGTATAAAAAATTAAGGATCTAAAATTGCTTTTAGATCCTTTTTTATACGGTTGGATTCGGTTCAAATGACCTTGCACGATCATTTCAGGCATTAGCGTTTAAAACGATACCATCCGAGGAAAATCCCCATCGCGATAATCACCAAAAAAATCGCCAAACGTGCTTCACGCAATTCACTGCGAGCTGCTTTGCGTTCCTGCATTTCTTCTGAATGAAATTGTGATTTGACCATCGGATCTAGTTGAGCAATAGCCAATAAATCTTTGGGCTTTTCACCTTTGCCTAAAATGAAATAAAGCCCTTTGACTTGCATTTCATTGAGTTTTCCCAGTTCAATATTCAGTTGAGTAGCTTGTGCATTATAGTCAGGCACCCAATCTTCTACGCGGGCATATACATGGGCACGACTAATATCAAAGATTGATGCATCCTGCACTTTCTTGCCAGTTTGATCTTCCAGTTGTTCACTCAAATCGGAGAATTGGGACAGTACATAGTCTTTTTTCTGTGCCAACTGTACACCATCAAAAGCATACTCTTGTATTTTTTGTGCAGGATTATTTTTCGATAATAAACCTTGGGGAACGACTTTAAAGTCCAGAACAGTATTGTCAGGGACTTGGTTGGTTTGCAGCACCATATAGACCACAGACCATAGCTGTTCATTTTGCCCGACCGCAGGCCCGCTCACGCTATAACGCTGCTCGGCTACCGGGTCAATAAACTGTTCAAACGCGAGGATTTGACTGTCTTCAGCCCACAGGATTTGGCTTGAAAACATGAGGCAGATGATCACCCAAAATTGTTTTAACATTATTTGCTCTTATCATGATTATTTTCTGTTCTGGCAGAATTATAATTAATTATTCAAATACTTACATTTTAAATCACACATTTAGCGATTGGAAATTCATCATAATTTAATACAAATCTATTGTTTTATAAATGATCTAGAACCTATAAAAAGTTAATCTGAAACAGCATCGATATAGGCTTTGATGCTTACTGAAAACTCTGCCATACATAAATCAAAACAGCCGCAGCAAGTACCCAACTCAACGTTGCTACACTCAAACATGCCGTTAAGTTCATACGTGTTGCGAGCAAGTACACCATCAATAAATAAATGAAATAGGGGATGAGAGACCAGAGTCCAAACAGCGCTGTTTTTTGTAATGCGGCTGCACCCTGATCATTTGCCACGATCACATGGGCAATCAACGCAAAAGTCGGAAACAATGGAACCAAACCTGCAATATAAAACGCCTTACTTTTAGACAGCAAAGCAATTAATACCACAACAAAGGCACCCATTAAGCTTTTGAGAAATAAGGACAACATGGCATTCAATAGTTTAGAGAAAACTGCATTTTACGCCTTTTCTGCGATAGTCCTGAGATTTTCCAATGCATTTTTATGCGCATAGCACAGGAGATTTAAACGATGAACTTAGAACAGTCATAACGCTTTTATCTTTATGCACCTTTACACCACAGGCTAGATTTAAAGCGCGCTTTTTGTTGCTCGGCCATGTGCTTAAACTGTGCTTGAACTTTTAAATCTTCAGCACTCATCAAATGTTGATTGTTTTCAACAATTGCCAAAACCAAATCAAACTGTTGAGGAATTTTTTCGCAAGCCAGCTGCTTTTTTTCAGCTTCAATTTTGGCTTGACCTAATTTCGCAATATACAGATCAATTTTTTCACTTTCGGTATTCAGCGCCAAAGTTGCTTGTTCTAAGCTGTCATATTTTTGCGCTTTCGGTGTGTGGTTCGGGGTACATGCACTCAAAAACACACTACACATCAATAAACCCATCACACCTAATATTGGATTGAGATGAAGTTGCCATTTCATGTTAAAAGTCCTAGATTGCTGATTTGCGGATGTTTTAGGGCATCGGCACAGACAGCTATATTTTGATTCGGCCATTTTTCTCACAAAGTCACGCATAAATCTAGGTTTAAATTACACTTGAACATTTTTCATGCGCTATCATATATAGGTTTTTCGATGAATATTTTAGGACCCCTTGCATGAGCCAAAGCCATATCCGTATTCGAGGCGCACGTACCCATAACTTAAAAAATGTGTCACTCGATATTCCACGCGACAAGTTTGTGGTCATTACGGGTCTTTCTGGTTCAGGGAAGTCCTCTTTGGCTTTTGATACCTTGTATGCTGAAGGTCAACGTCGCTATGTTGAGTCCTTATCTGCCTATGCACGCCAATTCCTTTCGCAAATGGAAAAGCCCGAAGTTGACTCGATTGAAGGCTTGAGTCCTGCGATTGCTATCGAACAAAAATCAACCAGCCACAACCCACGCTCAACAGTGGGAACAATCACCGAAATTTACGACTATTTACGTCTACTCTATGCCCGTGTCGGCACGCCGTATTGTCCTGAACATGACCTCCCGATGGTGGCTCAGACTGTGTCTGAAATGGTCGATACCGTCAAAGGTCTAGAAGAAGGCACGGCGCTTATGTTGCTTGCCCCTGTGGTCCGTGACCGTAAGGGTGAATACACCAACTTATTTGAACAATTACAAGGTCAGGGTTTTGTCCGTGCCCGTGTCGATGGTGAAGTTATTGATATCGACACACCACCTGAATTAGACAAAAAGAAAAAGCACACCATTGAAGTGGTGGTCGACCGTTTTAAAGTACGTGATGATCTTGGCAACCGGATTGCAGAAAGTTTTGAAACGGCTTTACGCATGGGCGGTGATATTGCCATTTTGTCGTGGATGAAAGGCGAACAAGAAGACCGTGTCTTCTCTGCGAAACACTCCTGCCCTGAATGTGAACGTGCCGTAGGTGAACTCGAACCGCGTCTATTTTCCTTCAACAATCCATTCGGTGCCTGCCCTGTTTGTGATGGTTTAGGCACACGCAGCCATTTTAGTGCTGACAAATTGATTCCTAATAATGAAGTTTCGATTAGCCAAGGGGCGATTCGCGGTTGGGACCGTCAACGTCCGTATTACTATAGCATGATCCAAAAAGTGGCAGATCATTTTGGTTATTCTTTAGACACACCGTGGAATGAACTCGATGCCGACACCAAAAAGAAATTCCTTTATGGTACAGGCAAGGAAAAAGTTGACCTCAGCTATATTGATGAGCGTGGTCGTTCGCACAAACGTGTGCAAGCCTTTGAAGGGATTCTACCTCACCTAGAGCGTCGCTACCGTGAAACGGAGTCGAACTATGTGCGTGAGGATTTAGCACAGTATTTATCCAATGCTGCATGTGATGCTTGCGGTGGCTCACGTCTCAATGAAATTTCACGTCATGTCCGAGTTAAAGATAAAACCATCGCGCA
Organism: Acinetobacter sp. YH12049; assembly: GCF_013419875.1. NCBI lineage: Bacteria > Pseudomonadati > Pseudomonadota > Gammaproteobacteria > Moraxellales > Moraxellaceae > Acinetobacter > Acinetobacter sp. YH12049. The sequence continues at coordinate 7,705 of NZ_VOZH01000010.1, forward strand.
AATCACCAAGATGTCGATTGGCGATGCTGAAAGCTATTATCAAGACCTCAACTTAAGCGGTGCCAAAGGCGAAATTGCTGACAAGATTTTCAAAGAGATTCGTGAACGTTTGCACTTCCTCGTCTCTGTGGGTTTGAATTATTTAAGTTTATCGCGCTCGGCAGAAACACTGTCGGGTGGTGAGGCACAGCGTATCCGTTTGGCTTCACAAATTGGTGCGGGCCTCATGGGCGTGATGTATGTCCTCGATGAACCATCGATTGGTCTACATCAGCGTGATAATGATCGCTTGCTTGAAACCTTAGTTCGCCTACGTGACCTTGGTAATACCGTGCTCGTCGTAGAGCATGATGAAGATGCCATTCGTGCTGCCGACCATATTATTGATATCGGCCCCGGTGCAGGTGTGCATGGCGGTCATGTGATTGCCGAAGGGACGTATGACGAAATTTTGGCAAATCCAGATTCATTAACCGGTCAATATCTATCAGGAAAACTCAGTATTGATGTGCCGAAAACACGAACACAACCGCCAAAACCTGAAGAACAAATCAAATTGATGGGCGCTGCGGGTCATAACCTAAAAAATGTCGACCTGACCATTCCTTTAGGGGTAATGACCTGTGTAACGGGTGTGTCGGGTTCAGGTAAATCAACATTGATTAACCGTACTTTGTTACCGCTTGCAGCGACTCAATTGAATGGTGCAACCACATTAACGGCTGAGAAATTTGATTCGATTGATGGCTTACAGTTCCTCGATAAAGTCGTTGATATTGACCAAAGCCCAATCGGTCGTACACCACGTTCAAACCCAGCAACTTACACCGGTTTGTTTACCCCAATTCGTGAACTGTTTGCGCAAACTCCTGAAGCTAAAGCACGTGGTTATGCCGCAGGTCGTTTCTCGTTTAATGTGAAAGGCGGTCGCTGTGAAGCCTGTGAAGGTGACGGGATGATTAAGGTCGCAATGCACTTCTTACCTGATATGTATGTGCCTTGTGATGCCTGCCACGGCAAGCGCTATAACCGCGAAACATTAGAAGTTGGCTATAAAGGTCGTAACATTTCAGATGTCTTAGAAATGACGGTTGAAGATGCAATGCATTTCTTTGACGCTATTCCTGTGATTCACCGTCGTTTGGAAACCTTGAACCAAGTGGGCTTGGGCTATATCCGTTTGGGTCAGTCTGCAACCACACTTTCAGGTGGTGAAGCGCAGCGTGTGAAATTGGCACGTGAGTTGGCAAAACGCGATACAGGCAAAACCTTGTATGTGCTTGATGAACCAACAACTGGTCTACACTTCCATGATATTGCCAAGTTGCTCGACATCCTGCATGAGCTACGTAATAAGGGCAATACCATCGTGGTGATTGAGCATAACTTGGATGTGATTAAGACTGCCGATTGGATTGTGGACTTAGGCCCTGAAGGTGGTGCAGGTGGCGGTATGATTATTGCCGAAGGTACACCTGAAGTTGTTGCGAAGAATAAAGTGTCGCATACAGCGAAGTTCTTAAAGCCGATGTTGAAATAACGCGATTTATTGTACTTAATCCTCCCCAACCCTCCTTTAAAAAGGAGGGAGTTTCCATTACCAGCAAAATGCTGTTCCCCTCTTTGAAAAAGAGGGGTTAGGGGAGATTAAAAATAAAATATAAGATTAAAATTTTGGGGGGAAATAATGCGTTTTTCAGAGAGATATGGATATAAACCTGTTCGAGAAATTATTCAGAAAGAAAGTATTGATGATAACTTAAAGAATGCACTGTGGAATGCCTATCATCAAATCATCTTAGAACAAGGAAAATTTAGTGATAGTTTTTATCCATCTGTAAAAAATTACACTCTTTACCCTTTATTCAGATCATATTGGGCACATTTATTTAAAAAGCCAATTGATGAAATCCCTGATACTGTTTTAGATACTACAAACTTAATCCGTGATTATTTTTTCAAAAAATTAGAGTGGTATGAGATTTATGATTTTATTGAATTTACTATTAAGTATTTGCCAAACCAACTATTACAAGGCAGATATAAAGCAACTTTTATAAGCTTTATCAATAATGCTTTAGAAAGAGAAAATAGTGTTTATCGCATTATAAATGACGAAATAACACCAATTACATCCGAACAAGAAATCCAATCCATCGAAGAAGCTTTAGCAAAAACCAATCCATATTCAGGTGTTCAACAACATTTAAATCAAGCTCTCAAATTGATGTCAGATCGTCAAAATCCTGATTATCGAAATTCAATTAAAGAGTCCATTAGTTCCGTCGAATCTATTTGTAAGATCGTCACGAAAAATGATAAAGCAAGTTTAGGTCAAGCTTTAAAACTTATTGAAGATAAATATGGATTACATGAAGCATTAAAGAAAAGTCTAAGTCAACTCTATGGGTACACTTCTGATGGAGATGGTATCCGCCATGCCATGCTTGAAAAATCGAATTTAACTTATATAGATGCGAAATTTATGCTCATTGCATGCACAAACTTTATTAACTATTTAATTGATAAAACCAAAGATCAAAACTGAAATTCAATCACATGACGGCGACATGGATGTCGCCTGTTTGACTGGGGCAGCACGGATGTGCCCTCAGTCAAACAAAAGCATTTTGCTTACTTTTGTGCTTTCAAAAGTAAGATAAATCCTACGCAATGGAAGCTAAAACCTAATGCAAAGCGAGGACGTGCCAATTCAAAATTCAAAATTCAAAATTCAAAATTCAAAAAATTAACGTAAATAATGAAACACACCCAACTTATCCAACACATCCAACGTCAACTGCTTACGCTCCGCCACATCATACCTTGCAGCCATCTGCAAATTCAAACTAAACGCCGTGATCTTGCCATGACCATCATCTACCCAACCGGTATACCACCCAACTTGCGGCTCTACATCCATACCCCAACCACTCTTGGCATATAACTTCGCATCCCCACGGCTTTCAATATAAAGCATATCTTTGACTTGCTTTTGTACCGCGACATCAAACGGTAATTTCTCTGTCGCAAGCTGATACGCAAATTTGACTTCTTGTTCAGGCGTAATCTTTAACGGCCCAACCAACCAAAAATTATCCACCTGTTTGCCAATATTGGCATTGCCAAAACCGACCCGTTTGACTTCTTGTTGCATTAACGCCAAACCTATTCGCCTTGCCAGTTCCTGATATACAGGAACTGCAGATGCTTGCATCGCTTCACCCAAAGTCAGGTCTTTTTCCCATGACGGGAAAGCACGTTTTTCACCTTTCCATTTAAAAACTTCAGTGGCTGTCGCCTTCTGATGCTGCAAACCAATTAATGCATTTAACATTTTAAAAGTAGATGCGGGAATGTATTCGGTGTGGGCGCGCTGTAAGTCATTGCCATAATGGCTCAAACGCTGACCATCAAATGTGACAAATACCGCCTGTGTCTGTGCTTGATTAAATAAAGACGGAATCTCTCTCACCCGTGAATTTACTAAATTGGCTTGAGCCGTTTGTTTTAAGTGTTGAGATGAATCCAACATACCTTCATTTGTTGTACATGCTGACAAACTCAGGACAGTCATCAACGATAGATATATTTTTTTCATTGCACTATTTTTATGGTGTTTAAAATCCATAGTATAAGATGAAGTTCAAACCTGAATTGTTTACTTTTCAACAGTCTTGTATCTGTTGCAAACTTAGCGCATCCACTATTTATTTTTAAACAAAACATCCTTATGATGACGCCTATCGTGGACTCAACAACGAATAATTTTTTAAATATAAAAGCATACTAACAATGAATAAATTTATCTTAAGTTTCAGCCTCTTATTATGTCCAATATATAGCTTTGCCGATGGCTATCTAAACGAATACATGGTGCTGTTTGTCTCACAAGAAGACCCCGATCTTAGCCCATGGAAAGATAAGCCGCAGTGTAAAGCCCTCAGTACCCCGACTCAACACAAAGGAATCTTTGAAAATCAATATGTCTATGCCAATGGCAATGCCCTGACCACCATCTTTCTGAGTAATAGCAAAATTAAAAACGGTGAATGTGAACATTTAATTCACTTTCCAGATGGTATTCAAGGCTCAGGCGTATTTGAAAGTTTCTTCCCCAACGGCAAACCCCGTAGCCGCATTGCTTATAAAAATGGGGAGTACGAGGGCAAACTTGAGTTTTGGTTTGCCAATGGGATAAAAGAGCAAGAAAGTAGCATCATCAATGGCGAGTCGCAGGGGGATTACAAAATTTGGCATCCGAATGGCCAACTGGCTTTTTCTCAAAATTATAAAAATGGTCTCGAAAATGGCCTGCGCCAACGCTGGTATAGCGATGGTAAACCATGGACTTATGCCAATTTTCAAAATAATAAACTGATTGGTGAGCTGAAAATGTGGTTTGAAAACGGCAAACTAGAACGCCAAGGTTATTATCGTAATGGCGTTCGTCATAACAGTTATAAAATTTGGTATGACAATGGGCAACCTGAAGCGGTGCTTCAGTACGATTTAGGCAAAATTACCCAAGCCCAGTGTTGGAATGAAGATGGTAGTCAAATGAACCAACAAGCCTGCAATAAATTATATAAAGATGAAGATTAATTGATTTTTCTAGCTAACTTTATGAATCTGCCAAGCTGCATTTAGACTGAAACACGATCACGCCCCGCAGCTTTGGCTTTAAACAATGCTTGGTCTGCTCGCTCTAATAAATCGATCCAGTTTTCGGCCCCCACTGCCACTCCAATACTCACCGTCACAATGAGATCGGCTTCGTCCTCTGCCAAATTAAAATTCACATTCTGAATATCGTGCCGTATAGTTTCGGCAATGTGTTGGGCTTTGAGCATATTAATCCCCTCGATCAGGACTAAAAACTCATCTCCTCCATATCGCACCACCAAGTCGGATGAACGAATATGTTTTCGTAATTGATTGGCAACATGTTGAATCACCAAATCGCCGACAATATGCCCATAGCGGTCATTCACCTGTTTAAAGTGATCAATATCAATCACGATCAGTGCTGTATGTAAAAAGCCTGAATTTTGGCTGTCGCGAAATTTAATATATTCATCTAAGGCAAAACGATTGGCGACATTGGTGAGTGAGTCAGTATTGGCAATATGTTTAAGCTGAAATTCAAAGGCATCACGCTGTTCCAACATGTTTTCAATATGCTGAATGGCATCAAATAAACTGAGATAACCTACTTTGGCAGGTTCAATCACACCTTGATCCATTTGTCGGTGCCCTGCCAGTTTAAATAACTGATTACGAGCACGAATTAAAGGTTCAAACACCCATTTCTTGGCATAGAACATCGTTAATAATGCAGTCAGTAATGACACGAGCGAGACAAAAAGCGTGAAAATCAATTTATTTCGCGCTTCACGTTGTTCATCCGCAGCTACTTTGAGACTGTAATCTAAAATATAACTTTGCAATTCCACCACTGTGACAAATTTATTGACCATTGCATCAGTGAGCTGGGGGCCATCCATGTGATAACGCTGATGTTGAAGACTTTTTTGAGCCAAACCATCAATAATTGGCAAACCTTTATCTAAAAATTCCGTTCGTACCGCATGATGTAACTGTTTAAACTCGGGTGTTTTGTCATGTTCGGACTGCACGACATTGATCAATTCCCATAGATAGCGTGTTTGACGCTGGGTTTGTAAACTCCGCGCTAAATTTTGCTCTGGAATTTCCTATTGAAATGATACCGCAGCCATAATATTTGATGCGACTCTTCCCGCCTGATCACGTAATTCTGCCAGTAATAAAATCAGCGTGTAATAATTCGATACACGAGTATCTTTACCATGAGAATGATTGACCAATTTCTGCATGGCAATATAGCTTTGATCCCAAGCTTGGAACATCGCCAAAATGGCATGATCCAATTTTTTAGCTTCACGTTGTTGTGTCGGCAGCGCAATATATTGATCGACCGTTTTGCGACCCTGCAACAAATATGGATATAAATTGGACTCTAACTGCTGGGCAATCGGTGCAAAGCCCGTTTCTTTTAAAACTTTCAGTGTGTCTTGATATTGCTGATCAACGCCTTGACGATATTCAGCCAACTCAATAATTTTTTGCTCGCGCTGCTCACCTTGACTCGACATTGCGCTATTGGCTGGCGCACGTTCACGGGAAATTTGGTTGGTTAAATCTGCCACCATTTTCAGCATCTGAATTTCTTTCAGCGCTTCGGCACTTTTGAGGTAATGTTGATTGCTGCTCAAAATCAATGGAACACTGATAAATACGATAGACAAGACGATTACTAGCATCGCAAGTTGCAAGCGCTTACTAATATGCTCTGTTCGTAATGTTTCCATCTATTTTATGCCCCACACTTGTTGCATACCCCAACCCACTTCTCAACTAAACGCGGGAATATTTAAATTAATGACCAATAATTTATTAATTTGTAAAGTGAACATTTATAGCTCTAAATTCTATATAAATGTGCTTAATCTGTCACATTTTTATCACTTTAGAACGAGATAATTTGCTAAAAAACAGCAGCATATTTCTAAACGAAATATTTTTATTAACTTGTTTAAATAAATATTTACAATTGCAATAAATTGGTGCAGAATGCACCGTATTAGGGCACACTAGATTTCTTCCTCAGCAGAATATTTTAGTTTCCCGAAAATTTTGGCTAAAAAATCCTGATTTTCCTTGAAAATCAGGATTTTTTTTGTCTATATCATTTTAATTGAAAGATAAATAGAATTATTGACGCACCATAAAAGTGCATTTATTTCTACAAGATATTTGCTCTATATTTTATCTTTAATATAAAGTTGCATTTTTGAATAAAAAAAAGCCCAACCTTGGGGAAAGCTGGGCGAATAAAAAACAATGATGGAGAATCAGGGTCAAAGTCACACTTTTAAACCGTGTGACGACTCGATTGGCAAATTATGAATCAAATAAAACCTGATGTAAAGCCAAGTATTTCACAAGGATAGTAAATTTATCACTAAGATATTCATTTAAGTGAAGTAGACCTCAGATTTAAAACAAAAACGTCCATTTACTATGCAAATAAACAGTTTTAGCCCAACAATTCAGCAGTCAAAGTCCCGATTTATTACCTCAAATGCGTGAAAAGCGTTAGAATTTACCCACTACAATAAATGTTATTTTGAATTAAAATAACAATAATAATTGTTATTTCAGATTGAAAAGTTGTTTAATTTTTCAAGCCTATTTTTTCGATTACGACTTTAGTCAAACTTATTTGATTGTTCTCAATGATTTTTTTTCAGTGACTTATTAGTTAGAGTAAAAACTGAATTTCCTATTATGAAATAAAGATCTGAGTCAGAGACTGAATAATAACCTTTAGGATCATTGACTTAATATATTGTTACAATACAATGCTCAATGTTTAATCCATTTGTAACAACTGGTAGAAAATCATGAAAAAACTCGGTTTAGCCACTGCTTTATTATTAGCCATGACCGGTGCTCAAGCTTACCAATTTGAAGTTCAAGGCCAAGCAGAATACATCGACACAACTACAAATGACAAAGATTTCATTGGTGGTGTTCAAGGTACTTACTACTTCAAAAATGTTGACTCTACAAAAGGCCCTTTAGCAGAAGCTGCATTCTTAAACCAAGCTTCTAACGTAGCTGTTGCTTACAACTACGGCGAAGTTGGTTCACAAGGTGTTGACGTAATTGCTCATAACTTTGGTGCTAAAGCTGAAGCTTATGTTCCAACTAAAGTTGTTCCTGTATATGCAAGCGCGTCTTACAGCCACACTATCCTTGACAGCAAAAATGCAAACAACACTGATGACAACGGCGACCGTTATGCATTAGAAGTTGGTGCGCTTCCAACTCAAAACTTCTTAGTTGCTGTTGGTTACACTAGCGTTGCTGACCAAGCTGCTGTTGACGCGTTCAACGTTATGGGTAACGGTGTTGCTAAAGCTGTTGCTGAAGTTACAACTATTGGCCAAGACCAAGACGCAATCACTGCACGTGCTAAATATGTTGGCGCAATCGACGACACTAACATGGCAATTGGTTTCGAATCAGGCATCATCTACGGTGATGACACTGCTTACCAATTCAAAACTGATCTTTTCGTAACTCCTAAATTAAGCGTTGGTGCTTCTTACGCTGAATCTAGCTTTGCTGGTACTCCAGACTCAGCTTGGGGCGCGAACGTAAACTACTTTATCACTCCTGCTGTTGCAGTTGGTGCTAGCTATGTAAATGCTAACTATGAAGCAGCTAAAGCGACTGAAACAAGCTTTATCGGCGACACTCAAACTGTTGGCGTAAATGCTAAATTCCGTTTCTAATTCATATTAGATACTGAATACCAAAAAGGACGCATTTGCGTTCTTTTTTTTCCTGCCATTATTTGTCTTTGGGCTCATGGCGTTCCGGTAAATGGGCAATATATTGCAATGCAATTAAGCGTGAAACGATGAGAGCCAAATACATCACCCCACAGAACATTTGAAGCATAGCCAAGACCCGTGCAGGCGCACTCACAGGCATGAGATCCGACAAGCCCGTGGCAGACTGCAAACTAAAACTTAAAAATAATAAATCTAACCACGACTGCATGCCCGGCTCTGCAGGATTTACAAAACTATCCGGATAAATCAACTGACAAATACTATAGAGAAAAGCAAAACCCCATGCGATGAGGGTAAATACTGCCCCTGCTGCAAAAAGTTCATCTTTGGTTAAATAACGATCGGCAAACATATAGCGTAATAAGCCATAGGCTGCACTAAAATACGCACAGGCTTCAAAACCATGCGCAATAATTTGAATATTCGGATGATTTACACCGAGCATAATCAAAGTAGAAAACAATACGGCGCAGCCAACAAAACTCAGTCCTAAAATCGTAAACATTGGAGTTTGGCGAATCACTTTGGCAATGATCAATAGTACCGACACCCCAAGTACCCAAATTAGCGCACGAAAAGACAGACTTTCTCGGGTAATCGCGGTTAAAACCAAGATCAGAAACTGCACCAGTAACAGCCATGCTGAGGGTAAAAGTCTAAAGCTTTTCCAAAAATCTACAAAACCTTGCATTATTTTCAATCTCTATATTTTTTTTCATGCGCTGAAATGATTGATCTGAAGCATCATCAACTGATTGATTTTAAATTAGCACGAAGTGAGTTTTTTTTATTGCAAAAATTTGTTGATCTTAATCTGAAAAAGCATCCATATGAGCACTGTTCTAGCTGGGTTTCTTATTACCAAAGAGGTTCAAAAAACCTACTGTAAGTTTCAGTTTTCAGGCACATATTCAAAGGAATCTCCTACGTGGTAGATTTCATTATGAAAAAACATCTCGTATTTGCACCCCTCTGTCTGCTCATGCTCTCTGCTTGTACACAAAACAGTCCGCTCCTCAAAGGCCATGAAAATTATGTGGGGACTTGGCAAAACAACCACAGTGAATTAGTGATCAAATCGTCGGGCGAAGTGACGTATTACCATCAAGAACATACTGAAAAAAGTATTGCCAACCAAACCTTCAGTGGTGCTGAACAGTCGCGAATAAAAGCCCATTTGAGCAGTTTTGGTGATCAGAGCTTTAGCATCGGTCAGGATAATTTCTCTCAACAATTCACCATTCAGCGCTCGCCTTATCAAGATGATCAAGGCCATTGGAAAATGTCGGTCAATGGAGAAAGTTATACACGCAAATAGGACAGAGATTTGTCCATGATCCACTGCTCCATATAATTTACTTAGATATAAAAAAAGCCCCTTGTTAGGGGCTTTTTAGGCGATTCAGATTAGTGATCTGAAGCACCTGAGATACCAATACCAGTTTGTGAACGTACATACTGTGCATCGAATGCTTTACGCTCAGCTTGTGCTTGTGCTGAATTATCAGTTACAGAGAACAACCAGCAGCAGATGAATGCCAATGGCATTGCAAAGATTGCAGGACCATTGAATGGGTTAACTGGTGTTTCAGAGATTGCAAATGTATCTACCCAAACTGCTTTAGACAATACAATGAGAATCACCGCAGTTGCTAGACCAACCACACCACCAATCACCGCACCACGCGTCGTTAAACCTTTCCAGAACATCGACAATACAAGCACAGGGAAGTTTGCACACGCTGCTACAGAGAATGCCAAACCAACCATGAATGCAACGTTTTGTTTCTCGAACAAAATACCTAAAATCATCGCGAAGATCGCAAGACCTAAAGTCGCGATTTTAGACATACGAAGTTCAGATTCTGGCGTTGTTTGACCTTTCTTGAATACGTTTGCATACAAGTCGTGAGAGATTGCCGATGCACCTGACAATGTTAGACCTGCAACTACTGCAAGAATCGTTGCGAATGCTACCGCTGAAATGAAGCCCATGAACAAGTCACCGCCCAATGCATCAGATAAATGCACCGCAGCCATGTTGTTACCACCAACAAGCTCTAGCTTGCCAGTTACCGCCATTTTCGCTACATCAAGGAATTGTGGGTTGTTTGAAACATAAAGGATCGCACCAAAACCAATGATGAAAGTTAAAAGGTAGAAATAACCAATGAAACCTGTTGCCACAACTACTGATTTACGCGCTTCTTTCGCATCTTTTACTGTGAAGAAACGCATTAAAATGTGTGGCAGACCTGCTGTACCGAACATTAATGCAAGACCGAGAGAGATCGCATCAATTGGGTTTGCAGCCAATTTACCAGGCCCCATAATGTTTGCAGCTTCAGTTAAAGATACATCATGCACCTTCGAGAAAACTTGGATCGATTGAGAGAACATTTCAGAGAAGCTGAAGCCCACGCCTTTCATGACCATGAATGCCATGAAAGTTGCGCCAGAAAGTAGCATCACTGCTTTAATGATCTGTACCCAAGTTGTTGCCAACATACCACCGAAGATTACATACGCCATCATCAGTAGACCAACGATCACAACCGCAATGTTGTAGTTTAGACCGAATAGTAGTTTGATCAACTGACCTGCACCCACCATCTGTGCAATCAAGTAGAACGCGACAACCACAAGCGAGCTGACTGCTGCAAGTGTACGTACAGGTTTCTCAGCCAGACGGAATGACACCACGTCAGATAAGTTAAACTTACCTAAGTTACGCAGACGTTCAGCCACCAAGAACAGTACGATTGGCCAACCCACCATAAAGCCCAATGAATACAGCAAGCCGTCAAAGCCTGAACTGAATACCATTGCGGAAATACCGAGGAACGATGCTGCTGACATGTAGTCACCGGCAATCGCTAAACCATTTTGGAAACCCGAAATACCACCACCGGCAGTGTAGAAGTCTGCAGTGTTCGTGGTTTGCTTCGCTGCCCATTTGGTAATAAACAAAGTCAAACCAACAAAGATTGCGAACATGATAATCGCATGCCAGTTGGTTGCTTGTTGTTGTGCTTCACCTAAATCTGGTCCTGCCATTGCCATGCTTGACATGAGCAGAGCGGGAGCCGCCAGTGCTGTTGCTTTCAATGAATTCCATTTCATCTTAGTGAAGTCCTTTTTCTTGAGTAATTGCTTCTACTTCACGCATTGCTTCTTCGTTTAATGCATCTAATTTATTATTTGCAATGTACGAATACACACCACAGAGCAGGAATGACAATACAATAATGCTCAAACCTAATGGCATACCAATCGTGGTTACACCACCACTCACGGATTGCATCAAGAACTCTTTGTTATAGCCCACAAGTAGCATGAAGCCGACATAGACCACCAACATGATGATCGTCAAAGTCCAGCTCAACTTACTTTTACGGCTAACCATTTCCTTAAATTTTGGATTCTGTAGAATTTGTTCTACCTGTCTCTCATCCATAATGTTCTCCTTACGCCGAACCTTGGCGCGCAATTTTCTAATTCGAATTATTTCGAAGCTAAACTTACCAATGTTCCTTATCTCTTGTAATTTAGACTTTGGTCGTTAAATTTTGAGCAATAACCTCCCTAAGCCTATGGATGCGTTATCATTAAGCGAGAATTAATATGCTGCAGGCTCTATGAATAGTTGGCTTATCGTCGGGGTATTGGCCCTTTACATCGCATTACTCTTTGTATGTGCATTCTTTGGTGAAAAGCATGCCAGCAGGCTCAGTACTCGCGGCAGAATGCTTCTCTTTAGTCTAACTTTAGGGGTTTACTGTTCATCTTGGACGTTTTATGGCGCAACAGGTGCCGCGGTTCGTGAGGGCATTATTTTCCTGCCGATCTATCTAGGACCGCTGCTATTTGTTGCGCTCGGCTATGATATTTGGCGACGTTTAGGCCGTGTCCGTCAGCATCATGCCATTTCATCGATTGCCGACTTTGTAGCAGCACGATATGGTAAAAGTGGCCCCTTAGCGTCATTAGTCACGATCCTTGCCGTGATTGCCATTATTCCCTATTTAGCCTTGCAACTACGTGCAATTGCCCTAAGTGCAACGGTCATTTTAGAACCGACCGCTGGTCTGACCGGCACCACCAATAGTGTGCTGTTTTTGACTGGTGTATTGGCGATTTTGGCGATGATGTTTGGGACACGACAGATTGCCAATACTGAACAGCACGGCGGCTTAATGTTGGCTGTGGCATTTGAGTCTTTCGTCAAGCTGTTTGCACTACTTGCAGTCGCATTTTTCTTTGTTTTTGAATCACCTGAAAACATGGCTCAAATCAGCCATGACATCAACACCACCTTTAAAGATGTTCAGCTCAAAGGTGTGCCAGAAAGCTTTTGGATTCAAACTTTATTGGCTGCATTAGCGATTATTTGTCTACCACGTCAGTTCCATGTCGCGGTGGTTGAACTGCGAGATGAAAAGCATATCCGTGGTGCTCGTCGTTGGTTTGCCATTTATCTGATTTTAACTATTATCGCGATCATCCCGATTGCCAGTTGGGCGCTGCATGCAGCACCTGCCTACTTGGCAATCCCCGATGTTGCTGTGCTCTCACTGCCTTTGAGTTATAACCAAGACTGGTTGACCTTACTTGCATTTCTCGGTGGTTTTTCAGCTTCGACAGGTATGCTGTTGGTGTCGTCAGTGGCCTTGTCGATTATGCTCAGTAATGACTTGATCATGCCTGCACTGTGGCGTACACGCTTATTGTCACGTCATGACAAACGCCTACCACTCGTACTGAAATTCACACGTCGTGTATGTATTTTAGCGGTCATGTTATTGGGCTTCTTGTTCTTCCATTTCTTCAATGACATTGACCAATTATCGGTATTTGGCCTATTGGCCTTCAGTGCTGTGGCACAGTTTGCACCGGCGTTAATTGGTGGTTTATATTGGCGCGGCGGAAGTAAGCAAGGCGTATATGCAGGTCTGTTGGTCGGCTTTGGCATGTGGGCTTATACCCTGTTATTACCAACCGTATTGCGTAGCCTGCCTGAACAATTTAAAACATTTACCGAAAATCTTTTAAGTCAGGGTCCGCTAGGCTTGAGTTGGTTACGTCCTGAAGCACTGTTAGGGTTTGAATCTTTCGATCCACTTACCCATGGCGTAGTTTGGGCACTCGGTTTAAATATCACCCTCTATATTTGGATTTCCCGCGTCTTCCGTCCAAGTGTTGCCGAGCAAATTCAGGCCGAAAGTTTCTTTTATTATGAAACCAAGCCCCTCCCGGCTCAAAGTACATCAAACGACATCAGCTATATTCACCATGATGTGGCACGCTTAAAAGTAGGTGATCTGATTACTTTGGCAAAACGCATTACCGGTGAAGGTCCAACTATGCGCGCCTTCAACCAGTTCTGCGCACAAAACAATGTCGTTTTGAATGAAAATAGCAGCGCCAACGGCATGTGGTGGCGTTTTACCGAACAGTATCTTGCCGGCACCATCGGTGCGGCATCTGCCCGTACCCTACTCACCACAGCCATGGTCAATAATGGTTTAGCACTCGGTCAGGTCGCAAATATTCTTGACCAAGCCTCACAGTGGCAGCGCTTTAACCAAAACCTGATCATGACCATGATCGACCATATGACTCAAGGTGTGTCCGTGGTTGATGAAAATATGTGTTTGGTGGCATGGAATAATCAATACCTCAAACTGTTTGATTATCCAAAAGACATTGTCTATGTCGGTTGCCCAATTTCAGACTTGATTCGTTATAACGCTGAACGCGGCGAATGTGGTCCTGGTTCAGTCGAAGAACATGTGCGTAAACGTATGCATTGGATGCAAGTCGGCAGCGCACACGAATTTGAACGAATTCGTAAAGATGGTCGTGTAATTCAGATGCGCGGGAACCCGATCGAAGGCGGTGGTTTCGTCACGACCTTTGCCGATATTACCGCATTCCGTGAAAATGAAGCCTTGCTTGAAGGGCGTGTACAAGACCGTACCCAACAGTTGGCAGATGCCCTGTCCGAACAACAATTGGCACGTGAGCAAGCCGATAAAGCCAATATGTCGAAAAGCCGCTTCATTGCTGCTGCAAGCCATGACTTATTGCAACCGATGCATGCTGCTCGCCTGTTTAGTACCGCCCTCGAGCAAAGCGTACAAAATGACGATGATCGTAAAACGCTTCAGCAACTAGATCGTGCGCTGCATGGTGCGGAAAGTATGCTCTCTGCCCTCTTGGATATCGCACGACTCGAAGGTGGAACCATTCAACCAAAACGTCAGCCTTATCCGCTGCATGACTTACTCAGCGATCTTGAACTGCAATTTAAATCGATTGCGGCACAGCGTAATATCAAACTGACCGTACACGATGCTCAGTTCTGGATTGACACCGACCCACAGTGGATTCGTCGTATTATTCAAAACTTCGTCAGCAATGCCCTACGCTATACGGCGCGTGGTCGTGTTGTGGTGGGTGTGCTACGTTCAGCACGTCCAGGACATATTCGTATTGGCGTTTGGGATACAGGTCCAGGGATCGCGGAAGAACAGCGCATTAAGTTGTTCCAAGAGTTCGAACGCTGTGGACATACCTCTCCTTGGGGCGAACAGGGTCTGGGCTTAGGTTTAGCCATCGTGCAACGCATGACCAGCCTACTCGACTACCCAGTGCATGTGTTCTCAGAACTTGGTCATGGTTCGTGTTTTATGATTGAAGTGCCTGTGGTCGCTGCGCCAAAAGTGGTCGCTGCACCGACTCAAGCGGTTCCGCTGAAGACCAAAGCCTATAAGATTCTGTGCTTAGACAATGATGAAACCATTTTGGAAGGGATGTCGACCTTACTGACCAAATGGGGCTATCAAGTCTTTAAAGCCACTGAACCTGAACAGGCCATGGAGTTGATTCAACAAGAAAATATTCAAGTTTGGTTGGTTGACCAACACTTGAATAACAACAAGATCGGTCTCGACTTTATTTTAGATAACCGTCAGGAAAATGTCCCTGTGGCGCTGATTACCGCAGATTCTGATCCTGAATTACCGCAACGTCTAAAAGAGTTAAACATCGTCTTACTGAAAAAACCGTTGAAACCGGCTTCACTGCGTTCATGGTTATCTGGTTTAAAAATTTCAAATCAGTAGCGTTGTTACAGTACATCGCTCTGTAAAAAATAGCCCATTTCATTCACATGAAATGGGCTTTTGTTTACCTTGCTTTTACTTAAACTTACCTAACTGGCAAAAAAATTTGTCTCAACGGCAAGACCATTCAAAATAGCCCCGATATTTCGTCTATTTATTAGCCATAAATATCAAATTAAGATTGCCTATGGCAAAAGATATCGAATGCGTGAGTGAACACTTGTACACTTAGTTACAATTAAAAATCTATTTGATTTAAATCATATTTTTATAACCAAAAATAAAAACTAAAACTTTAGTCGTATATTTAGCTGCGGCCGTTCGTTTTAAAAATATTCATAAGAAGTTGATCAGTTTCAAGCCAATTCAAGAAGCGTCATAACTCAACACTTGAGAAGCTGATCTCCCCCGCATATTAGGAGTGATCTTGTGAATATTTCAGAAACAATACCGCATGGTTTTGATCAAAATCTACAGTTTCATCGTCAGTATGGTGCCAATACCATTTTGCCAGAGATCGATTGGCGTCAGCTATTTAAGTTCAGCAAATTAAGTGATGTGCAAGTCGAAGCGCTGGAAACGCTCTATCGCAGTGCCGTTCCTCTCGCTTTACAAGTATTTGACGAACTGAATTTTGATGTCTTTGCACCGAATGCCTACAAACCCCAAGGTCTTGGCTTATTCGATCGACTGGCAGAGCAAGAAGACCTACTGCTGCAAAATTTAGAAGCAGAATCCAATTGCTTAGGTTTGGACACCCGTCATCAGATTTGGAGCATGCTACTGCGTGGTGGTGCGGTCTTAGTATTTAAAGCTTGGCTCGGTAAAGTCAAAACCGACAAAAACCAGTTGGATAAAACACAGTTTGATGAATTATCTGATTTACTATTTATTAAAACAGCGCCATTTGAATTGGCACAACGTTTAAATGTTGATGCCAACTCCAAGCAAGACCATATCTTCCTGATGTATGACAATGATGTTTATCTGGACCGTTTTAACAGCTTAGAAACCGCAGCTCTATTTGTGGATTTGGGTGTTTATGATGCGGCTTTCCTGAGTTTACGTGATGACCGTGTCGCGGATTATCTCAAAGCGCGCGGCTATGTGTCCGATGAACAAATTGATGAACTGCAATGTGCGCTCAACCCTTTGTATTGTACGGATCTAACGCCTAAACAAGACTATATTGCTTAAGTTATTGTTGAAGTTGTTTATATAAGGTATTAACTGATGTTACGCAGTAACATCAGAAGCACAATTTGATTCAAATAAAAGAACGATACGCGGTAACGTCATCCGCAAGTGTTTGAGACAGGACGACTTCTAATCACAAATGTTTTTGCGATACTTTGAATAATTTGGCGCAAGTGAACGAGTTTTGCGGATGACAATGGTTTTGGGTACTTTTGCCGAAACAAAAGTACCTCCAGCCGAAGGCTGATCCCTTTATTTAATCCCTAGATGTAAGACTCCGTCGAACTGACTTAAAAATCATTTTAAAAATGCGAAATTACTTTTAGGTGCGTAATATCAGTTATTGGTTTAATTCGCATTGTTCTATCGCTTAAACAGCATAAAAAAAGACCTCCACGATGGAGGTCTTTTTTTTGGAAAAAATCCTTAGATTTTCTTTTCTTCAATATTCAATGCATTAATTGCCAATACAGCTTGAGTTCGGTTTTGTACGCCTAACTTACGGAAAATCGCCGTTACATGCGCTTTAATAGTTGCTTCAGATACATCTAACTCATAGGCAATTTGCTTATTCAACAAACCTTCCGCCACCATCATTAACACACGGAATTGTTGCGGTGTTAAAGACTGAATACGTTCTGCCAATGCTGTTTCATCTGCAGCACGTGGGTCAAAGTTCATGTTGGCAGGTAAATTTGGTGGTAACCAAATCTCGCCTTCTAAGACTTGACGAATCGCTTCACCAATGTGGCTTGGATGCGCAGATTTTGGAATATAACCCATCGCACCATGTGCAATCGCACGTTGGATAATCGACGCTTCTTCATGCGCAGAGACCACAATGATTGGAATCGATGGATATTGTGCGCGAATATGCACCAAGGCAGAAAAGCCTGAAGCACCTGGCAAGTTTAAATCCAATAACACAAGATCAGGCTCAGGGCCATTTTCAAGACGTTCATAGCATTCATTGACTGCTGCAGTCTCATGAATTTGCGCCTGAGGCAAACTATAACGAACCGCCTGAATTAAAGCATGACGAAACAGCGGGTGATCATCAACGATTAAAATATTCATAAGCAACGTGAGAGATCTTGTGCACAATGACCCTATTCTAACCACACATGCTATGTGAAGGATATGCAAGAACTTATTTTTTTGCATTTAAAATGTAGATTTTCACCTAAAATGCGTCTTTTTTCACATTTTCTATAAATCTTTAAATCTAATCATATTTTCATATAAATTTTATCAACACAGTAAAAATGCTTATATCTAAGCATTATATGTTGAAATATCAACAGTTTAAAATTTGAAATTTCACGAATCTTGAGGTTTTTCCAACATATCTAAAAATCAGATAACTTTTCTGATTTTCGTTATTTTACAGTGATCCACCCATCGGGATTAATAAAAGGCATTCCGAGAAACCACACTTTTAGGTTTAAAAAATGTCTCAAGTTAATCTACAAAAACCCCTGAATATTGTTGCTGTGTCAGGTGGTCTAAACAATCCATCTAAAACTGAAGCTTTGGTACAAGCCATTGTTGATGAGCTCGGTGATGCGACTCCAATCAATGTGCATTTTATTAAGTTTAGTGAAATTGGCAATTTATTAGGTGGCGCGATTTACCGTAACCAATTGCCACAACGTGTACAAGATGACCTTGCTGCCGTTGAAGCTGCTGATGCACTGATTGTTGGAACGCCAGTTTACCGTGCTTCATTTACAGGTCTATTTAAACACTTCTTTGACTTTGTCGAACAAACTGCATTGGTCGATGTACCTATCTTGCTTGCAGCTTCGGGTGGTTCTGAACGCCATGCCTTAGTGCTTGAACATCAACTGCGTCCATTGTTCAGTTTCTTCCAAGCGCAAACATTACCGATCGGTGTCTATGCAACAGATCGTGATTTCACCCCTGAATACATCATTCATAGTGAATTACTGCGTGACCGCATTACTTTAGCTGTAGCACGTGCGCTGCCGATTTTGGAATGGGCTCCAGCCAAAGGTCAGCGTGCTGAAGTGGTGAAAGCCAAGTCTCAACAAGCCAACCAAAACTTGGGCATTAATAAGCAAATCGAGCAAGAAGAAGTCCTTCCTTCTGCAGCCGTTCCAAGTTTGGATGCTGCTGAAGCTCGACTGCATAGTAAAAAGCCAAAAACGCAAGTGGCCTAAACACCACAGCATAACAATTCGATCCCGAGGGTTTGCAAAATGTCAGTACAAGAAAAAAACATTACATTTGCGTATTGGGTACCAAACGTCAGTGGTGGTTTGGTGGTCAGTAATATTGAACAGCGTACCGATTGGAGCTATGACTATAACGTGCGTTTGGCACAAGCTGCAGAAAAAAGTGGCTTTGATTATGCGCTGACTCAAATTCGTTTTACCGCAGGCTATAACGCGGAAAATCAACATGAATCGGTTAGTTTCAGTCATGGTATTTTGGCCAAAACCGAAAAGCTCAAAGTCATTGCAGCGATTTTACCCGGCCCTTGGAAACCAGCTCTGGCTGCGAAACAATTGGCGACCATCGATCATCTTACCAATGGCCGTATTGCGATTAATGTCGTGAGTGGTTGGTTCCGTGGAGAGTTTGATGCGATTGGTGAAGAATGGCCCGAGCATGATCAACGCTATGCGCGCTCTGAAGAATTCATTCGTAGCCTAAAAGGCGTATGGACGCAGGATAACTTTAGTTTTGATGGTAAATACTATCAATTTAAAGACTATACCCTATCTCCAAAACCTGTGCAAAAACCGCATATTGAAATCTTCCAAGGCGGCAGTTCACGTGCAGCACGTGACATGGCATCCCGTGTTTCCGATTGGTACTTCACCAACGGCAATACCCCTGCTGAGTTGAAAAAGCAGATCGATGATATTCGTGAAAAAGCCAAAGCCAACAACCATCAGGTCAAAATCGGGGTGAATGCCTTCATCATTGCCCGAGATACGGAGGAAGAAGCCCAAGCGGTGCTTCAAACTATTATCGACAATGCCAATACCGAAGCGGTCAATGCTTTTGGCGATGCAACTCGTGAAGCAGGTGCATCCACCAAAGAAGGCGAAGGAAACTGGGCAAAATCTACTTTTGAAGATTTGGTTCAATATAACGACGGCTTTAAAACCAATCTGATTGGCACGCCACAACAAATTGCAGAACGCATTGTGGAACTCAAAAGTGTAGGCGTCGATTTGGTTCTCTCAGGTTTTCTCCACTTCATTGAAGAAGTGGAATACTTTGGCGAAAAAGTGTTGCCACTGGTTCGTGAACTGGAAGCTCAACAGCAGCAAGTTGTGCAGGCTAAATCAGCATAATTGTTGATGCAGTCACAGCTCATGTAATCAGCATAATAATCACAACCGGCTCACTTCACTTTCCTCCCCTAAGGCTCGGCTTAGGGGATTTTTTATCTCGAGTACCATTTAAAGACATGCTCTGATTCTAGAAAATGAGCTGACCTGTAGACAAAGAAAAAGCCCGACATCCTGTCGGGCTTTTTCTATATGGATACTTAAGCATGACTCCTGTCTTGCTTCACAGTCCTGATGGTGAACACTTTGTTATTGTTTTATGTTCCGGAACGTCCTGTTCCTGTATGAGTTCATCTTAGGTAAAATTTAAAAGTGCGCCTAGCGTCTAAAAACTTCGTTACTTGTACGCTTAAGCTGACAGGATTGTGCGCAATCGGTTAAGTTAAACCATAGATATTATATGGTTTTTTTATAGAAATCTATTTTTTAGATAATTTCATTACCAATAGATACCCCCGTAATTCTGGTGTTATTTCCAACAAAAACGAGGCAATAAATATGCAACTGGTTTGGTTTCGACAAGATTTAAGACGACATGACCATAGCGCACTGTGGCAGGCGACACAGTCTGGTCCAACGATTGCCTTTATTGCGCTTTCTCCTGAACAATGGGCAAGGCATGACGATGCCCCCATTAAAATCCATCGCTATCTTGCCCAACTGGAACTTTTGCGACAGCAATTGGCTGAGCTAAATATTCCACTGATTATTCAGCATATTCCCCATTGGTCAGACATCGCCACTGAGCTATTAACCCTATGTACTCAGCTCAATATACACACTGTTCATGCACATATTGAACATGGTGTGAATGAACTTAAACGAGACCGCGAAGTACAACAGTTATTAGAACAGCAGCACATCTCTGTTGAGCTGTACCATGACCGCACCCTGTTTCCTGTTGGCAGTATTCGCAATCAATCTGGACATCCTTATCAAGTTTTCGGTGCATTTAAGAAAAATTGCTACGAAAAATTAAGCATCAGTCTGCCTACTTGTTATCCCACTATTGAAGCCCAAGCGGCTCTCGAACCGCATCCGCTGTGGCAAAATCAATTTGATTTACGTCCTTTTTATCCCGCAGGGCTGTTAGCTGCTCAAATCGAGCTTTGGCCGATTGGAGAAGATCACGCAATACAGTGCTTAGATGAATTTATTGAACAACATCTGCATCGTTATGCTGATGATCGGGACTTTCCTGCGCTCAATGGAACCAGTCGAATTGGCATGTATTTAAACTTGGGCATCTTGTCTATTCGCCAATGTCTGCAAGCCCTGTTTCGTGAACAAGGCGGCTATTTCCAGATCGACCACAGAGGACAACAAACTTGGCTCGATGAGCTGCTTTGGCGTGAATTTTACCAGCACATTTTATTTGACTACCCGCAAGTTTCTCAGCACCAGCCGTTTCAAACCAAAACCTTAAAAATAAAATGGCGCCATGCACCACAAGACTTTGCTGCGTGGCAATACGGCCAGACGGGCATTCCGATCGTCGATGCAGGGATGCGTCAACTACTGGCTACGGGTTGGATGCATAATCGGGTGCGGATGATTTGTGCCATGTTCCTTAGTAAGAATCTACTGATCGATTGGCGGTTGGGGGAGCAATGGTTTATGCAGCACCTTGTCGATGGCGACTTAGCGGCCAATAATGGCGGTTGGCAATGGTGCGCCTCGACGGGTACAGATGCTGTACCTTATTTTCGAATTTTTAACCCGATCAGCCAATCTCAGAAATTTGATCCGAACGGGGATTATTTACGTCAATGGCTACCTGAACTGGCAGATTTGGATGCCAAACAAATTCACCAACCCTTTGCCAAAAATCCTCAACTGGAATTGAACTACCCTCAGCCGATCGTTGATTTAAAGCAGTCTCGCTTAGCTGCAATTGAAACTTTCCGAGCATTGTAGGCCATTGCCAAGATCGAACTGCTAGGGATCAAAACGCTGTACTGAAATGGTCACTCTAAGGCATAGCCGATCGGTCGTTTTGTCCCTACAATACAGAAAACGCAAATCATTTTAGAGACGCTCACATGTATACAGGCATCGTGCAAGGTTTAGAAAAAGTCTTAGACATTCGTCAAGGCAATGGCTTCACAACCTTGGTGATTTCAAATCATCAGAATTTTTTTCATGATGTCTTTATCGGGGCAAGTGTAGCGATTAATGGCGTGTGTTTAACGGCTACACATATTGATTTGGCAGCCAACCAAGTACATTTTGATGTCTCAGATTTGACCAATCAACTCACCACGCTAAAAGCTCTCAAGGCCGGTGATGAGGTCAATGTCGAACGCTCAGCCATAGTTGGCGCAGAAAATGGTGGTCACAATCTTTATGGTCATATCGAAGGCACAGCCACGATCAAAAACTTAGAACATCGTGGGGAAACCTTTCATCTCGATATTCACATTCCGGCAGGCAATATTAAATATTTCTTTCTCAAAGGTTTTATTGGGCTCAATGGTTGCAGTTTGACTGTGAACCGTGTTGATCGTGCCAGCAGTGAAATTTCAATCGATCTTATTCCTGAAACACTGCGCCTCACTACATGGAAAAATGTCCAAGTCGGTGATGCCGTGAATTATGAAATTGATCAAACGACACGAACCTTAGTTGATACCTTAGAAAATATTCATCAGCGTTAAAATCGACTGACAGCACATTGCAAAAAAGCCTCCAAAACGGAGGCTTTTTTGCAATGTGCAATATACGTTTAAGAATAAAAACTTGGATCTGGCACTTTGGCTGTGAGCACCCATTCACCGACCTCCTGATATTTATAATCAATCGGATCGTGTAAGGTTTGGGTACGTACATTGCGCCAGAAGCGATCTAAATTCAGTTTGGCTGTCGTGGCACGTACGCCCATCACTTGGAAAATATTTTGCGTAATGTACAGCGAGCTATTGGTGGCTGCAATTTTGGCTGTTGCAATCGCAATAGAGACTTCTCCACGTTGTTCCGCCGTCAAAGCTTCACCAATCTCCCAAGCCCATTGCAAACGCTGAACCGCTTTATCTGCCAATAAACGTACACTTTCTAATTGCACATAAAACTCAGCAAAATGCTTTTGAATAAATGGGTCATTCACTGCATTTTCAGCTAAAGATTTTGACCATGCTTTTTGGCTTTGTACCGTTTCTTTTGCTGTTTCAAATGCCCCTTCGGCTACCCCCAAGAACATATGTACAAAGATCAACTGTGCAATCAAAGGGCGTAAACTCGAATACGGTGTACTTAATGGGCCTGGGTTCAGTAGTAATTCATCTTTGGAAATTTTAACTTGTTCAAAATGGCTGCTTCCACTGTCGGTTTGACGTTGTCCCATATTGTCCCAATCGCCGAGAAAACTGACGCCTTCACGTGCTGTAGGAATCACCCCGATCAATAATTTTCCATCTTCATTGAAGCCAGAACACAGCAAAATGTCTGAATCCATGGAACCCGAACAAAAACTTTTATCGCCATGAAACACATATTCATGTTCAGACAGTTGCGTCGCTGTAGTACGGCGGTCTAAAGGGTTTAGGGTGTTGCCCCAAAATAAATGCTCACGTGCAGTCTGTTCAAACCACGGGCCATATTGCTCTGGCTGCGCGAACAACTGTACCGTTGCAATTAATAAATGATGGAAACCATAAACATGCGCCAATGAGCTATCCACTTGAGCAATGGTTTGAATGGTTTTAAAAATCGTCTGCCAATCTGCCCCCTGTCCACCGTATTGCTGTCCAATGGACAATGCAAGTAAACCACTTTGACGAATCAAATCACGTTCAGCTTTGGGATTCCCCCCCTGCTTATCACGCTGAGCAGCCGTCGTGGCAAATTCTGCCGCCAGTTTTTGGGCAATATCGATTGGATCTTGAGTCAATGGAGTTGAAGCATTCATATGTCTGTCTGATTATTCTGTTACCGTTTTAGCTTAACAAAGTAGAGGCTTTCAGCTTATCTCAATGCCTGCAGTCTATATCTGTAAAATCTATATCTAATGAAATCTAAGTCACCAAGATTCAGGCGACTTATAATTTGATCATTTTATACGTCGTATTTAGGATGGATAAAATGCATCATGAACGTCCTTTCATCCTAATCAACTTTTATAGGAGAAAGGACGTTCATTATTGCCTTGATAACCCGTCGCATGAGCGATAAAACTTTCATCAGAACACTATTACTCACGCTCAATTTGCTCTTATGACTTCGGATAAACCGTAGCAATCAAATGTTCAACCACTTGAGGTTCTGCCAAGGTCGAGGTATCACCTAAAGAATCCAACTCATTGGCCGCAATTTTTCTTAAAATACGGCGCATGATTTTACCAGAACGGGTTTTTGGTAAGGCTGGCGCCCAATGCAGTGCATCTGGCGTTGCCACTGGTCCAAGGACTTTTCGTACCCAAGCCACCAGTTCCTGACGCAACTCATCCGTCTCGGCTGTCCCGGCTTGTAAGGTCACAAAGGCGCAAATCCCCTGTCCCTTAATATCATGCGGCATACCCACCACTGCAGACTCTGCCACAGCATCATGTGCAACCAGCGCACTTTCAATTTCAGCCGTTCCTAATCGATGCCCTGAAACGTTCAAGACGTCATCCACACGGCCCGTAATCCAATAGTAGCCAGACTCGTCACGACGTGCGCCATCACCTGTAAAATACGTCCCCGGATAAGTGGAGAAATAGGCTTCAATAAAACGCTCAGGATCACCCCAAATGGTTCGCATTTGTCCCGGCCAAGAATCCTTAATCACCAAATTACCTTCTACGGCGCCTTCAAGTTCATTGCCTTCAGCATCGACAATCGAAGGTTGTACACCAAAGAATGGACGCGTCGCCGAACCCGGTTTTAAATCAGTTGCTCCCGGCAATGGCGTAATCATGAAACCACCCGTTTCTGTTTGCCACCATGTATCCACCACTGGACAGCGGCTTTCACCTACCACGGTGTAGTACCAATTCCATGCCTCTGGGTTAATCGGTTCACCCACCGAACCCAGTAAACGCAAACTACTACGGTCACTTTCTCGGACAAAGGCATCACCTTCTCGCATCATGGCGCGAATAGCAGTCGGTGCCGTATATAAAATGGTGACGTTATGTTTATCGACAATATGTCCCGTACGTGCCCAACTTGGATATTGCGGCACCCCTTCAAACATCACGGTGGTAGTACCATTCGACAATGGGCCATACAATACATATGAATGCCCAGTGATCCATCCGACATCTGCGGTACACCAAAACACATCATCTTGTTTTAAGTCAAAAACCTCACGGAAAGTACAATTCACATAGGTCAAATAGCCGCCTGTGGTATGCAATACACCTTTCGGTTTTCCTGTCGAACCTGATGTATACAAAATAAATAGCGGGTCTTCGGCATTCATAGGTTCAGGTGGACAAATATCATTGACCGACATGATTTCCATGTGATACCACAAATCACGATCTGCTTTCATTTCGATCGGGTTACCTGTACGGTGCACCACAATGACATTTTGAACCGAAGATGTGCCTTCGATGTCGAGTGCAAGATCGACATTTTCTTTGAGTGGAATCGGCTTACCACCACGCATCCCACAATCCGCAGTAATCACGACTTTCGCCTGACTGTCATCGATACGACTTGCCAATGAGTCTGGTGAGAACCCGCCAAAAACCACGCAGTGTACTGCTCCAATTCGGGTACAGGCCAACATCGCAATTGCCGCTTCTGGCACCATTGGCATATACAGCACCACACGGTCGCCTTTGCCCACGCCATGTTTTTTCAGCACATTGGCAAAACGGCAGGTTTCATCATGCAGTTCTTCAAAAGAAATAATTTTATGCCGTGAAGGATGATCACCTTCCCAAATAATGGCTGGTTTATGTGGATGTTCTTTTAAATGTCGATCGAGACAGTTGGCACTGACATTCAGTTCACCATCAGCAAACCACTCAATCTTGAAATCATCTTGCTTAAAATTGGTATTTTTAACTTGGGTAAACGGTTTGATCCAATCGATCTTTTGCGCTTGCTCCGCCCAAAACTCATCTGGTTGTTCAATCGATTTTTGATAACGCTCAAAGTACTCCGACTCATTGATGCGCGCGGTTTTTTTGAAACTTTCAGGTACTGGATAGATCTCTTTCATATTGTATTTTCCTTGATCTGATTCATCTCATCACGAGATGCCATGCCACATTTCTACTTTTATAATTCCTGCATCACAGCAGTATGACGATTAATTTTTAATCGCAGCAATCATGCTTTGGTCGTATTATTCTTTCCCATTTAAAGCACATCTATAAGCAAAATTTCAACAAAAACATGTTTTAATTCAGTATCTGACCAGTTCATTTGAACCTATAATGTAAAGGTAATTTTACTCAGCACTCCGCTTTTTTATTCTTTCATATACGTTGAGTTGATCCGATCATGAACACCAATGACTCTTCTTTCTTTTCCCGTCAGACGACCACTACATCGGATAATCCCCTGAAACCTGATGGACGTTTTGGTCGACTGAGCATGATTGGTTGGTATGGCTTTCTCAATATCATCAGCTTTTTTGCCATAATCGCTTTAAGCCTTGCCGTGGGTATTTTCAACATCAATACCATGGCGTTAAATGAGCAATTTGTTGGTATATTCACTGGGATATCTGGCCTCGCCTATTTGGCGATTATGATTCTTTACATTTATTTTTATTGTGTCTTTGTCGTCCGTCGACTGCATGACCTCAATAAAGCCGGTTGGTTGCTACTGCTTTTATTTATCCCCGTGATCAATCTATTCTTTATCCTGTATTTATTATTGGCCTCAGGCACACCGACCGTAAATCAATACGGCGCGCCACGCCCTGCTGCCGTTTGGGAAAAAATTCTGGCATGGTTGATGATTTTAATCAGTGTCTTGTCGCTCTTGGCTACAGGTAGCATCACCTCGTATATGATGGGTAGCGGAGAAATTGAATCGCCAACAGAAATCATTCAACAAGGCACTGAATATTTCTAAGCCACTAACCGAATTTGAGCCTGTCTGAATTTTGATACATCTGTTCGCAAGCCTGTAAATGAGGGTTATTTTCGTCACTAATTTCAGGCAAAATAGCGAAAAACCGGAACATTTGGAAAACTCGTGGCTGAAAAAGAAAATGCCTTGAGTGATGTCACTCAAGGCACGACTCAACTTTTGCAAGAGGCAACAGAAAAAACCGCACAAACCGTGCTGGAACATACCTCTAAATATAATGACGCCTACTCAACGATCGATAAATTTGTCGATGGATTTTGGGAACGCCTGCCATATATTTGTATCGCATTAATTGTTTTTACGATCTTCTATCTACTGTCTAAACTCTTTAGATTCTTTGTTCGTAAAGCGCTCACTGACCGTTCTTACTCAAAACAAAATCTAGTTTTGGTCCTGAACCGTGTGGGTAGCTCAGCCATTATGTTCTTCGGTTTCCTAATTGCAATGGTCATTGCGATCCCTGGTTTCACACCGGGTCAGCTCATGAGTGCATTGGGGATTGGTTCGGTCGCAATCGGTTTCGCGTTTAAAGATATTTTCCAGAACTTACTGTCGGGTATTTTGATTCTCCTCGGTGAACCATTCAAAATCGGTGATGACATTATTGTGTCAGGCATGGAAGGTACGGTTGAAGATATTCAGATCCGTGCAACCTTCCTACGCTCTCCAGATGGTCGTCGTATCGTGATTCCAAACGCGACGGTTTACACCAGTGCGGTAACGGTGAATACCGCTTATCAACGTCGTCGTTGTGAATTTGTGGTGGGTATTGGATATGAAGATGATATTCAAAAAGCTAAAAACATTGTTTTGGCTATTTTGGACAAAGACCCAACGATTTTGAGCCAACCTGCGTTTACCGTAAACGTGAATGCTTTGGCTGATTTCTCAGTCAATCTGAATGTCCGTTGGTGGGTAGATACCACAGAAACCACCACTGCGAACTCGATCAGTGAAGTGCAAGAACACGTTATCCAAGCATTCAATCAAAATGGTATTTCAATTCCTTACCCTGTACAGGAAGTGAAAGTTTACCGTGGTGATCAAGCTGAGACAGAAGCGTCAACAGCTAAATAATCGCCCTAAAACGTACGGAATCACAGTTTCTGTCCGGATAATTCGGTTGCCTAAGCTGACTGCTTGGCAACCGTTTTTTATGAGTAAATCGACCTCATAAGGGATAAATCCACCTTCAGGTCCAATGATGATCGTACATCCATGTTGAATCCCTGTAGGCATCACATCTTCGACATAAGGATGCGCCACATAAGCCGGATAGTCCGAGGAGATCATGCTCGGTAAAACATCCTCCACAAAGGGTTTAAAACGCTTATACAGTTCAATTTTGGGCGCAATGGTGTCACCTGCCTGCTCCAAACCCAACGTCACATAGTGATCGAGCTGCTGTAAAAAAGGTGTTTGCCAATAGCTTTTATCCACGCGATAACTGTGCAGCAAAATGATTTTTTCTACGCCTAAGGTGACGGCATCCATGATCAGACGGCGCAACACTTTCGGACGAGGCATTGCCACAATTAAAGTCACTGGATGCTTTGCTGGTACTTCTTCTTCTTGTAAGGGTTTAAGTTGAATGCCGTTATCCGTAATACTGACGATTTGGGTTAAATAACGCTTTCCTTCCCGAATCCCGACTTTGAGGGTATCGCCCACTTGTACATCGACATGGGTTTTTAAATGCTCAATTTGGCGTTTGGCACTGATATTCCACAGTTCAGATTCAGTTTGACGTGGGTCAAGCAGGACAATGTTCATAAAAATTCTCTTACCCAGTTCAATTGGATACGCGAAAACGTCATCCACAACGGTTCAAGGCAACACTCAATAGAATCACTCAAGTTTCAGCGATTATTTGTTAGACATAAAAATTCGACGCGTTTTGTCGGTGAGCTGCACTGCACCGCAAGATGGCTTCCTTGCGAAGCTTCGCATTCCATTTTGCCGAATGAGAAACAACGTTTCGTAAGAGTACCTCCAGCCTAAGGCTAACCCCTTTCTTCAAACCTTAGATGTAAGACTCCATCGAGCCTATTCATTCATCTATTTAAAACAACAACCAATTTAAATCATGGTTGAAAAATCAAAGGTATTGATCAATCACCTGAATATGCTTTTGCAGCGACCCGGTATTCTTTTGCATAATCAGCTGCGCTGCATCATTTAAAGCCTGCGCTTTCGCAGTATTTTGAATGATCTCAACCAATGCACTGGCCGCCTGCTCAAAATCCTGCACAACCACAACCGCATGAGCCGCTACAAATTCATCCACAATGGTTTGGAAATTAAAATAATGCTGACCTAATACTGTCGGGACATGTAACGCGATGGGCTCCAAAATATTATGTCCACCGCCCGGTTCATTTAAAGACCCGCCGACAAAGCAGGCCTGACTCATTGCCAGCCAAAGCCATAACTCACCCATACTATCTGCCAAATATACTTGCGTTTCAGGCTGAATCGTTTGCTTTAAACTGCGGCGCTGTGTGCGTAAATTCAGTTTCTGCGCTTCTACAAAAACCTCATCAAAGCGTTCAGGATGACGTGGTACGACGATACATAACAGCTCAGGCTGTTGTTGCAAAATCGGCTGCAGTACTGCGAGCAGCTTTTGTTCTTCTGGTGCATGCGTACTGGCAATGGTGATAATCTTACGCTCTTGTAAAGCCCAATCTTGACGCAACTGCGCTGCTTGTTGCACAAAGCTATCGGGCGCATGAATATCAAATTTGATACTTCCCACGACCTGACTGGTATGCGGGTTAGCACCCAACTCAATAAATCGCGCTAAAGTTGCCTGATCTTGCGCCAATAATTGTTTCAAACTCTTTAGCATCGGCTGCGTCAAACTCGGGACTTTGCTATAACCCTTCGCCGATTTTTCAGATAATCTGGCATTAATCAATAAACACGGAACATTGGCCTGATCGGCTTCAATCATCAAATTTGGCCAGAGTTCAGTTTCGACTAGTGCCAACATTTTCGGTTGATATTTTTCGATAAAACGACGGACTAATTTTTTTTGATCTGCCGGCAAATATACAGCCTGAAATAGCGATTCATACGGTGCTTTTAAAAATAATTGTTTCGCACGCGCTTGTCCGGTTTTGGTGGTATTGGTAACCAATACCGGATGACCTGCTTTGAGATAATGTTCAATCAGCGGCTGTGCAGCGTTGGTTTCTCCTACGGAAACCACATGAAACCAAATTGCATTGCGGTTTTTAACCGGCTGAAATGGCCCAAAGCGCTCAAGACACTCTTGCTGATATAGTTGGAGATCTTCAGCACGTTTTTTGATGCGCCATTGATATAGCGGTTTAATCAGCGCCAAAGCTGCGTTATACCAAAAAGGAGTAGTCAAATTATTACGCTCAAAAACGGTTTGAATCGGCAGAATATATCAGAGCATTATCCACATGTTAATGGATAATGCGTATTCAAGTGTCGATTAATAGGTTGAACGACCTGAACCAAATTTATTTTTCATGCTTGGATAATCAATATAGCCTTCGGCTACATCAGTTCCAATCATATTTTCCAACTGCAATTCATTCAGTGCAGCATTCGCCAGCAAACGTTCAAACAAATCTGGATTGGCAATATAGGCTTTACCAAAAGACACCGCATCGGCTTTACCTGAGGCCAATAAATCAACGGCATCTTCACGGCTTAAACGCATATTGGCAATGTACGGCACACCATTTGAGCGCTGTTTCAGATAGTCACTAATACTGTCATCCGCCAGATATTCACGGGTAAAGAAGAATGCAATCTTCCGTTGCCCCAACTGCTCTAAGGCATAGCCAAAGGTTTCACGTGGATCATGATCGCCCATGTCGTGTTCATCACCACGCGGCGCAAGATGCACACCTACACGACCTGCTCCCCACACTTCGATCAGCGCATCCACCACTTCGAGCAATAAACGTGCGCGGTTTTCGACAGAACCACCATACTCATCTTCACGTAAATTGGTTTTGCTTTGTAGGAATTGATCGATCAAATAACCATTGGCCGCATGCAATTCCACACCATCAAATCCGGCTTCTTTGGCTTTAATTGCAGACTGTTTGTATTGCTCAACAATGCTTTTGATTTCTGCAATCTCTAAAGGACGTGGTACGACATATTCGCGTTTTGGGCGAAGCAGACTGACATAACCCGCCTGTTGTACCGCACTGGCAGACACCGGTGTATTACCATCCAACAGATCTGGATGTGAGACACGTCCGACATGCCACAATTGCGCCACAATTAAACCTTGCTGTTCATGTACGGCTTGGGTCACCAGTTTCCAGCCTTGAACTTGAGCATCGGTAAATAAACCCGGCGTCTGCAAATAGCCATTTGCTGCTTCTGAAATGACTGTTGCTTCTGAAATGATTAATCCAGCACTTGCACGCTGTGCATAATATTCAGCCATCATCGGCGTTGGAACACGGTCAATGGTTGCACGACTACGGGTTAGTGGCGCCATTACAACGCGATTTTTGAGGTGTAAATCACCCAAAATGAGAGGAGTATTAAGTTCAGCCATATATGTCTCGCCTGACACTTCAAATGCGAAAAATGATTTAAAGTGAGTTCTGCAGATAATCAATATATTGCTGAATGAGTTCTTCATTGCGTGAAAAATACGACCATTGACCATATTTCTCGGCTTGAATTAAGCCCGCCTGTTGTAACACAGACAAATGATTAGACATCGTAGACTGCGAAACATTACCGAGTTTTTCGATATTGCCAGCGCATACACCACGATTAAAGCCGCCACATTGTTCTTCTGACAAAAATTGTTCAGGTGTTTTTAACCATTCCAAGATTTGACGTCGAGTCGGATTGGCAAGTGCTTTAAAAATTAAATCAATATCCATAATTTAAACGGGTTTAATTAAATAAAAATTTGGACAACAAAGTTCTATTCAGCATCTTGAATATACTATATCGTATTTTTTCGATTTTTATATCGATTTTTTTAGATATATTAATCAAGAACAGATAGAACTTTGTTTTCTATATAAATTTAAATTACAAACCTTGTTTGAGGCTGGCTTCAATAAACTTATCTAAATCACCATCAAGTACTGCGCCGGTGTTTGAACTTTCCACACTGGTACGTAAGTCTTTAATACGCGAGTCATCTAAAACGTATGAACGAATTTGGCTGCCCCAACCGATATCTGACTTGGTGTCTTCCAACGCTTGTGCCGCATCATTACGTTTTTGCATTTCAAGTTCGTACAATTTTGCACGTAACTGTTTCCATGCATGGTCACGGTTGGCGTGCTGTGAACGTTGGTTCTGGCATGCCACCACAATCCCTGTTGGAGCGTGAGTTAAACGTACCGCAGAGTCTGTTTTGTTAATGTGCTGACCACCCGCACCAGATGCACGATAGGTATCAGTACGTACATCAGCTGGATTGATTTCAATTTCAATATTATCATCAATTTCAGGGGATACAAAAACCGCTGAGAATGAAGTATGGCGACGGTTACCCGAGTCAAAAGGTGACTTACGGACTAAACGGTGTACGCCAGATTCTGTACGTAACCAACCATATGCATACTCACCTTCTACACGGATCGTTGCAGACTTGATCCCTGCCACATCACCATCAGACTCTTCCATCACTTCTGCTTTAAAGCCATGACGTTCAATCCAACGTAGATACATACGCAGTAACATCGATGCCCAGTCCTGTGCTTCAGTACCACCTGAACCTGCTTGAATTTCGACATAGCATGGGTTCGGGTCCATCGGATTACTGAACATACGACGGAATTCTAATTTCGCAAGTTCTGCTTCCGCTGAAGTTAACTCTGCTTGCACATCTGCAAGTAAGCTTTCTTCTTCTGCTTCAACCGCAAGATCCAGCATTGCTTGGGCATCTTCTAGTTGAGTTGAAAGCCCTTCGAGCACGTTAATGACGTTTTCGAGTTCACCTTTTTCTTTTGCCATTGCTTGCGCACGGCTTTGATCATTCCAAATTGCTGGGTCTTCCAGCTCACGTAGAACCTCTTCTAAACGCTCTTTTTTCAGATCGTAGTCAAAGATACCCCCGTAATGTTTGACCACGGTCGTTTAAGTCTTTTAGCTGTAATAGATACGGATTAATTTCCACGTGAATTACTCTCAATCAAAAAATTTGGCTTAAATAGCCGCCTATTATATCACAGAGAATTTGCACAGTTTCAGCCAGATTGAGCATCCAAATCATTGACTTCAATGCACATAATATGAACAATACGCTCGCATTACTATTTATTACATTTTTTTTACAACAATAATGTTTCGAGGGTTTTATGAAAAAGACATTACTTGCACTAGGATTAGCTGTTATCACTTCATCAACTTTTGCTTATGATGCGCAAATTGATGGTGGCTATACATATACTGATTGGGATGATGACTATACAGATTCAGATCATTCTGTTGATGTAAAAGGTACATTGTACTTTGAGTCAGTAAAAACTGGTAATGGTCCGTTAAATGAAGCCGCATTCCTTGGGCATAATAGCAACGTCTATGCTCAATATGCTTTTAATCGTAAAGAAAGCGTTGATTACGCAATTTTTGATGGCGTTGAACTTGGTACTGAAACTGATGAACAAGATGTACATTCAATTTCGGCTGGTATCGAATACTACTATCAACAATTTTATGTAAATGGTGAAATTGGTACTTCTCGAGTTAAGTACAAAGAAAACTATAAATTCCCAAGTTGGTCAGGTTCTGATAAAGACGACTATGATGTAACGACTTATCGTGCATTGGTTGGCTTCTTACCTGTTTCTAATTTACTTTTAGCTGCTGGTGTTGACGGCGTTAAAGTTGAAGATGGTGATGACGATAACCGTTTTGCTGTCAAAGCAAAATATGTTGCTCCTCTTAATAATGGTCAATACATCAACCTAGAAGCAGATGGCGCTTTTGGTGATTTAGACTCTGTTACGATTGGTGCAGACTACTACTTCGACCAAGCATTTAGCGTGGGTGCATCTTACAACATCGAAGATGATGGTGATGTAGACACGGATTTCTTCGCTATCCGTTCAAAATACTTCCTTAACCCGAACCTAGCAATCGGTGGTCAGGTTGGTTTTGGTGACGACGTTCAAGCGTTCAACATCAATGCAACTTTCCGTTTCTAATTTCGTTTGAATTAGGAATGTGCATAAAAAAGCACCTCAAAATTGAGGTGCTTTTTTCTTTTGGATGTAATATTTACTTTAAAAAAAGTCGAGTTATTGACCAAATAATCTACAAATTCATAATATCTACACAGTTTTAATAAAACAAAACATTAATAATAATTATATATTTTTCAACATCTTAAGTAATTGAAATTACATAAAATTACCGAATACACAGTTCTGCAACTTTGCAGCGATTGACCATCTTTAAAAATTCTCTAGACTAAAACTTGTAACAAAAAATGTATTAAATTTAGCCAAACAATTTAGAGGGGTAGTTTCCATGAAAAAACTCGCAATTGCTTCAGCACTTCTTTCTGCACTTGCTATTACAGGTACAGCTCATGCTTATCAAGCAGAAGTAGGCGCTTCAGCTGGTTACATCGACCCAGATAATGGAAGCTCTGGCAGTGAATTTGGTGTAAACGGTACTTATTACTTCAACCCTGTTCAAACGCGTAACGCTCCTCTTGCAGAAGCTGCATTCTTAAACCGTGCAAGTAACGTAAATGCACACGCAACTTTCGCTGACCGTGGCAATGTTGACGACAATACTTATGGCGTTGGTATCGAATACTTCGTACCAAACTCAGATTTCTATGTATCTGGTGATGTAAGCCGTAATAATGTCGAAGTTGACACTGCAGTCGGCACAATAGACAACGATACAACTTACTACGGCGCTGAAGTCGGTTATCTTCCTGCACCAGGCTTCTTAGTTGCAGTTGGTGTGAAAGGTTGGGATAACGATGATGATGATGGTGTAGATCCAACTTTACGTGCTAAATACGTAACAACTTTAAGCAATGGTAAAGACATCAACCTTGAAGCGGGTGCAGCATTCGGTGATCTAGATGAATTCAATCTAGCAGCGGATTACTTCATCGACAAAACTTTCAGTGTTGGTGCCGACTACTACAACAACGATGTCACTGATCGTAACGAAGTAGGGATCAATGCACGTAAATTCTTCAACCAACAAGTAAGCCTTGAAGGTCGTGTTGGTTTCGGTGAAGTTGGCAACAATGACTACAATTCATTTGGTGTAGCAGCGAAATACCGCTTCTAATCCATTGAAGTCAAAACCATAAAAAAACCGCTCTTCTGAGCGGTTTTTTTATTTGCCTGTAAAAATAGAATTTATTGAGCCAAGTGTAGAACTCTCAATTGAACACTGACATTTCCTCTAAATTCATTTTTATCGAGTTCGTAGACCAAGCGGATTTGATCTTGCATAGGATTAAATTCATATTTTTCTGCCGCATTAAATGCAATTGCGTCCACCATTAAGCCATTATCTAAAGCAAGTTTTAATTTCAGATGCACATCTTTCAACCAACGATAATCTAAAACTTTAAATAGGCCTTCATAGACCGGTGCAGGAAATTTTTGTCCCCATGGACTTAAATTTTGCAAAAGATCGACGGTTTCGACATTAATGGCCGAATCAGGCAATTCACCATCTGTCCAAATAGTCGCCTGAAATAAACTTTCATCTTGCTCAGCGATGAGTGCTTCAAAAGCGGTTTTAAATTCAGAAAAATGCTGCTTTTGAATGGTTAGTCCTGCTGCGGCAGCATGTCCACCAAAATGACTCACTAAATGCGGATGTAATTCAGCAATACGCTCAATACTGTCTCGAATATGAATACCTTCGATAGAACGCGCAGAGCCTTTAATATGTACGCCATCCTCATCTGCGGCAAAGACGATTGCAGGTCTATGGAATTGTTCTTTCAAACGCCCTGCAACAATCCCAATCACCCCTTGATGCCAATGCTGTTCAAACATGATCAAGGCTGCAGGTAAGTTATCCTGATCAAGCTGAATATGTTCTAACTCAGCCAGAGCTTCCTGTTTAATCTGCCCTTCGACTTGGCGTCTTTCAATATTGAGTTGATTCAACTGCTGCGCAATCGGATAAGCCGTACTTAAATCTGCCGCAATCAGACACTCAATCCCAATATCCATAGTCTCCATACGCCCAGCTGCATTGAGTCGTGGGCCAACTACAAAGCCCAAGTCCTGTGCTTTTAACTGTGCAGGATCACGACCAGCAATATCCAATAATGCACTGATCCCTGGACGACATAGCCCTTGCTGAATCCGCTTCAAACCAGCATCAATTAAGATCCGATTATTCAGATCTAGACTTGCAACATCGGCATAAGTGCCTAAGGCCACCAAGTCCAAATATTGGCTGAGATTGGCTGTGGATTTAGCATTTTTTTTGCGCATACTGGCCAAATTTGCCAACACATAAAATGCGACACCAACACCAGCCAAGGCTTTACTTGGAAACTCACATCCCAACTGATTGGGGTTTACCACTGCTTCTGCTTGTGGTGTTTCCTTTGTGGTCAGGTGATGGTCGGTAATGATCACCTGCATACCATGCGCCTGTGCCTGCGCTACACCAGCATGGCTCGAAATACCATTATCGACCGTAATCAGCACATCTGGAGTAAAGCTCACGAAGGCCAAATCGGCAATGGCAGGTGTCAGACCATAACCATATTTGAAACGATCTGGAACAAGATATTCAACATCCGCGCCCATATCACGTAGTGCCAAGACCATCAATGCAGTACTGGTCGCACCGTCGGCATCATAATCACCAACAATGACGATTTTCTTTTGAGTATCAATTGCTTGATCGATTATTTCAATCGCTTGCTCTAAACCCTTTAAGTTTGGCGTATGTAAGTGCTTAAGCTTCAATTCCAGCTCTTGTGCGGAAGAAACCCCACGACGTGCCAATAAATCAGCAATAAACGGGGCAACGCCCTGAATATCTTCAGGGCGCGTCAAATGGGGTCTTTGTTGAATTAAAAGTTTAGACATTTATGGCATCAGTCGCTGTAAAACCCATTGACCATCCTGTAGTTTATAACTCAAGCGGTCATGTAAACGATTTGGACGGCCTTGCCAAAATTCATAATAATCCGGAACTAAACGATAGCCACCCCAAAACTCAGGTTTCGCCAATACGTCTTTGCTTTCCACTTGATCATGCAAATTTTGGAATCGCTGTTGTAATTCTTCACGACTGGCGATAACACCACTTTGTGGAGTGCTAATGTGTGCTGCGATTTGGCTGTCACGCGGTCGTTTATGGTAATAATCCGTCGATTCTTCGAGAGATATCTTTTCCACACGACCACTGACCCGAATTTGACGTTCCTGCTCTTGCCAATAAAACAACAATTCTGCATAAGGATTATCGAGCAGATCATTGCCTTTTTGACTGTCATAGTTGGTGTAGAAGTCATAACCTGCATGGGTCGCACCGCGCAACAAGACCGTCCGCACGTGCGGACGACCTTGGGCATTTGCCGTAGCCAAAGACATAGCATAGGGTTCATGCAATTGTGCTTCTAAGGCATGGTTAAACCATAATAAAAACTGCTCATGTGGATCACGGTTGACCTGATCTTCATGCAACTCACCTTTTTGATAAGTTAAACGCAGTTCACTTAAGTCCTTAATCACATCATTCATGCAATTTCCCCTCTTGATTTAAGCTGCATTGGCACGAATAGCATCGGCCAAATGATTTGCCAATGCGGTGACTTCTTCAAGGTCATTACCTTCAACCATGACACGAATGACCGGCTCTGTGCCTGATTTACGAATCAAGATGCGACCACGCCCTTTAAGCTGAGCTTCAGCTTTTTCAAATTCAGACACCAAAGCTGGTACAGCATACGGGTCAAACATCGCTGCAAGGCGTACATTCACTAATACGTTTGGCAATAATTCAAAACCTTCCACAAGTTCATGCAAGGCTTTGCCTTGTTCAACCATGACGGTCAACACTTGTAGTGAAGCAATGATCGCATCACCTGTGGTGCTCTTATCTAAAGTCAAGATATGACCTGATGGCTCACCACCCGTTACCCAACCCTTTTCTTCTAGGCCTTGTAAAACATAGCGGTCACCGACTTTGGCACGAAGCAACGGCACTTTGGCTTGATCTAAAGCAATTTCAAGTGCCATATTGCTCATCACGGTACCCACGATACCCGCAGGTTTTTGACTCGCTTGAGTGGCTAAAATATAAAGAATATGGTCACCAGTAATTTGCTGACCATTTTTATCGACCATAATCACGCGGTCAGCATCACCGTCAAAGGCAATCCCTAAATCCGCCTGATGTTCAACCACTGCTTTTTGTAAAAACTCAGGATGCGTCGAACCACAGTCTTTATTGATATTCAAACCATCCGGTTCGTTAAACAGCGCAATCACTTTTGCACCCAGTTCACGATACACCGAAGGGCCAACGCTATAGGCTGCACCATTGGCACAGTCCACCAAAATTTTTAAACCTGTCAGGTCAAAATGGTACGGGAAGGTTGATTTACAAAACTCGATATAACGACCATTGGCATCTTTTACACGCACACTTTTACCTAAGTTTGCAGGGTCTTCGATCACCAAGTCATTTTCAAGTTCTTTGTTAATGGCTTCTTGAATTTCATCCGGCAATTTTTTACCTTCGCTCGAGAAAAACTTAATGCCGTTGTCAAAATACGGATTATGCGACGCCGAGATCACGATGCCTAAGCTGGCATGTAATGCACGGGTTAAATGGGCAATTGCAGGTGTAGGTAATGGACCCAACAAATGAACATAAACACCTGCTGCGTTTAAACCGGCTTGTAATGCTGACTCTAAAATATAGCCCGATAATCGGGTATCTTTACCTAGTACAACGATGGGCTTTGCTTTTTTACTGTATTGTTTTAATACTTTACCTGCGGCAAATCCTAGTTTTAATGCAAATTCAGGGGTAATAGGCAATTCACCGAATTTGCCACGAATGCCATCTGTACCAAAATAACTCATGTTGTACTCACTTCTTAATGGTGATCTTAATCATCACTTTTTACTGCAAATACTTTACACCAAAAACAAAAAGGCCGTCATATTAATGACGGCCTTTTCGGCTAAAAGCTACTAAATATCAACCAACACGGTAGTTTGGTGCTTCTTTAGTAATAGTCACGTCATGTACGTGAGATTCAGACATACCTGCCGCAGTAATTTTGACAAACTGTGCATTTTTACGTAAGTCATCGATCACCGCAGAACCGGTATAACCCATAGATGAACGTAAACCACCCATCATTTGATGAACGATGTTACCCATTGGGCCTTTGTAAGGTACGCGACCTTCAATACCTTCTGGTACAAGTTTTTCAGCGCCGGCTTTTGAGTCTTGGAAATAACGGTCAGCAGAACCTGTTGCACCTGCCATCGCACCCAATGAACCCATACCACGATACGCTTTGTAGTAACGACCTTGGAAGAATTCAACTTCGCCAGGTGCTTCTTCAGTACCCGCCATCAATGAACCTACCATGATGGTACTCGCGCCTGCACCAATCGCTTTTGCCATATCACCTGAGAAACGGATACCACCGTCTGCGATCAATGGAATTTGATCTTTTAGTGCATTGGCAACGCTATCAATCGCAGAGATTTGCGGCATACCAATACCAGCAACAATACGTGTAGTACAGATTGAACCCGGGCCAATACCCACTTTCACTGCATCTGCGCCAGCATCTAATAATGCAAGAGCTGCATCACCAGTCGCGATGTTACCGCCAATCACTTGAACTTGTGGATAGTTGGCTTTAACCCAACGTACACGTTCAATTACACCTGCAGAGTGACCATGTGCTGTATCAACAACAATCGCATCAACACCCGCTTCTACCAATGCTTCTACACGGCTTGGTGTTTCTGCACCTGTACCAACTGCAGCACCAACGCGTAAACGACCTAAGTCATCTTTGCAGCTGTTTGGATAGTTTTCAGCTTTACGGAAATCAGTAACCGTGATTAAACCTTTCAGTTCGTTGTTGTCATTTACAACAAGGACTTTTTCAATACGGTGCTTTTGAAGTAATGCTTGGATGTTTTCTTTTGATTCGTTTTCACGAACAGTCACCAAACGATCATGACCTGTCATGATGTTACTAACAGGTTGCTCAAGATTGGTTTCAAAACGAGTGTCACGACCAGTAACAATACCCACCACTTGACCGTCTTTCACCACTGGTACACCGCTGATGTTATTTGCTTGAGTTAAAGCAATCAGCTCACGTACAGTCGTTTCTGGTGTAACGGTAATTGGGTCTTTCACCATACCTGCTTCAAATTTTTTCACGCGGCGAACTTCTGCAGCTTGTGCAGCAATATCCATGTTTTTATGCAGGATACCGATACCACCGTTTTGCGCCATTGCAATTGCCATACGTGATTCAGTCACAGTATCCATCGCAGCAGAAACAAGTGGAATATTCAAATTGATGCCACGTGTGAAACGTGTCTTAAGAGAGACATCTTTTGGGAGAACAGTAGAATAGGCAGGGAGTAATAAGACATCATCAAAGGTTAGGGCTTCTTGAACGATGGTCAACATAACAGTCTCGCTGGTAATTTCCGTGAGCCATTATATACAAATTTCCGTTCAATTTTCATTTTAATTGCGGCAATTCTTTACGGAGTTTTCAGTATTAACCATCGAATATGCTGTTTTCAGCAAGAATACTCTGGGGGTTGGTCAGCATCCAGTGCAATACAGGCAGAATCCGAAGACTCTACCGCCTAATTTCAATAAATTTATTCTGGAAATAAAGCCTTAACTGACTTGATCGAAATCTTCGTCATTTTCAGCATCATGCAGTGGAATAGTGATCAATGGAATCATTTGATGCGCGATGCGTGCTTTATTACATTGCTCATCGGCGATTTGAACTTCTTTACAAGATGAACTACGTGCCTCATACATGTTACAACTCACCTGTTTGCCCACTTCTCCACCCAAAGCAATACAGCGTGGATTTGCCTGATTCGTACCCACCATACATGAATACACCGATGTCACAGGTTCCGTATAATGTTCAGGCATATTTAGCCCTTCTGTCCAATAAAAAGAAACGCGATAGTGGGCACAACATGCTCCACAGGTTAAACATGCATCCTGAGTCGGTATTTGAGACAACATTCTTATCTATTCTCGTCATCTAAAAGCTTATTTTATGGACAAAAATATTAAAAAATGTTATCTGCAAACTCAATTATTTTTTGAAATTTTCAAGTCATTATACTGGGCAAGTAAAAACTGTCTCATCCATTAAATCAACACCACATTGTAAGGTTTCGATCCAATCTAAAAATTGGTTGATCTGTTCTTTACCAATAAATGGTGTCCCGTGCTGCGGTACGATCATTTCCACATCCATCGTCCGTACCATGTTGACCCACAGACGGATCACTTTGTTCGAACACATATAGCGCTGATGGAAGCCTTTCATTTTAGGAATATGAGCGGCAAAATTTTCTAAAGGTTTAGAGGCGTCGTCCACCATAGATGCGCCCATATCCCCTGAGAATAAAATTTTGGCAATCGGGTCATAAAATTGGAAGTTACCAACCGAATGTAGGAAGTGTGCAGGAACAGCCACCAAATGGCTATTGCCTAATGGAATCACCTGCCCATGATCTGGCAGTTCGATCAGACGATCTAGCCAGTTGCCTTTCATGCGGTCACTCATAAATGCAGAGTTTAAATGCGGTAAGAAACGCGCCCACAGTTTAGATGCCACCACTTTGGCGTCGGTATAAACCAACCAACGTGGCATCGAAGTAATAATGTCAGGGTCCTGATGCGAGGCCATCACATAGTCAAGATTGGTCAAACGGGTATATTTATTCAGTTCCATAGTCAGTGGGACATAAGTCAAGTCACCACCTGGATCGAGCACCGCTGCGCGCTCATTATCCAAAATCAGGAACTGGTTCGCCTGTACGCCCTCGCCTTTTACCAAACTGGTAAAGCTAATACATTTATGCTTTCCATCATCATAAAGTACCTGTGATGTTGTGCGTTCGAAAGCCATTCCCATTCCCCAAATTTTTTATCAAAAAATATATATTCTATAGGTGAATAACATATATTTATTTAGGGAAACTTACAATAAATATTCAGTCAATATTATCTGAAATATCAGTGAATTGGGTCTCATTTATTGGCAAATAATCCTGAGTTTTTAACTCAGGATTTCATGTATTTTTTTATAAGGTGAGATTGCTATTTAAAATAAATAGTGTTGTGCCAACGCAGCCAAACCAATCACCAAGAATACCAAGGCGCCAATTTTATGAATCAGTGAAATCGGTAGTTTTTCTGCTAGTTTGTTGCCAATAAATACCGCAGGCGCATTAACCAACATGATGCCTAGCGTCGTCCCCAAAGTCACCCAGCCAATACTGTCAAAGCGTGCAGCCAGTGCGACTGTGGCAATTTGGGTTTTATCTCCAATTTCAGCCAAGAAGAACAAAACGAAAGTGGCACCAAATACCCCATATTTTTGCCACTTATTGATACTTTCAGATTCATCATCCAATTGATCGGGGATCAACATCCACACCGCCATAGCAATAAAGCCCAGAGAAACGATCCACAATAAAACGGTTGGACTTAAAACAGTGGTAATCCATTGACCCAACACAGCAGAAACCCCGTGGTTGACCACAGTCGCGAGGAAAATTGCAATTAAGATCGGAACGGGTTTACGAAAACGTGCAGCAAGCAGTAAGGCAAGTAATTGTGTTTTATCACCCATTTCTGACAGGGCAACAACAGCAAGGGAAATGAAGAAAGCGGTTAACATGGTGCATTTCTCTGGCTAGCAATAACATATACCGATGACTTATCCCTCCTGCTAGCCAATGTGCAGAGTGATAAATCAAAGGTCTTGCCAACAAAAGAAAGCTACGAAGAGCTCATTTGGTTCTTTGCTATGATGACCATGCTCGTTTTAGAGCAAATATGTTGACCATCACCTTTTTACTTTGCGTAAAAAGCGGCTACTCCCCAATGAAGTAATGCTATTCTAGCGAGGAATGCATGTTTTCGCAATTTTAATTTTCGATGACTCAATTTGATATGCAAAACAATAATCAAAAATTTCAAGAATTTATTCAACACTATATACATGTGCAGGATGTATTAATTATTGCAGGTGGTCCATCTCAGCTCAATTTCGACTTAACCACCATTCAGCCCTCAAAAAAGCTGCTAATCATTTGCTGTAATCAAAGTTTTCTTCAACTTCCTCAGGCTCAAATTGCCCATCATTCAGATTATGCGTGGTGGGTACACTATCAACCCATGCTCAAAGCCTGCTTTCAAGGTGACATCATTAGCGGATGTGGTTTAGGTCACAACCGTCCATATCCTGAACATGAAGTGATTAACTTTAAAACCGTGCGCATCGATACGCAAGCGGAGTTATTTCATTCACCGTACTTTGTTTATGGTAATAATTGCGGCCTTCAAGCCTATTCACTCGCACATCTCTTTCAACCGCAGCGTATTTGGCTGATGGACTATGACTTCCAGCACCAACAGGGCCAAACACATGCGTATCAACATGTACAAGAACTGGGGCATTATGAAAAGTTTTAGGGCTTATTTTTAAAAGACTTCCAACGCTTTGAACATTTACGACATAAGCTTTGGTCGACGGCGCACCCACATCGTACGCTTCCACTCACCTATAACCTCAACGCAAACTCAGCATTAAAGCTCTACCCCTCACCTCTTGAACTTCCTGACTGGCTTTGTCAGTCCACCATCACGACGCCATAAAAAAACCCTGCCAAAGCAGGGTTTTTTGAAACTTAAGTGGGTCAGATTAGATCAATAAAGTTCGGATATCTTTGAGCAGCTTCGTCAGCTTATTGGCAAAACGTGCAGCGTCCGCTCCATTAATCACACGGTGATCGTATGACAATGACAGCGGCAGCATTAGGCGTGGATCAAAGCCTTCACCATTCCACACCGGCTGCATAGTTGCAGGTGAAATACCTAAAATCGCCACCTGTGGCCAATTAACCAGCGGTGTAAATGCCGTACCACCAATTGAACCCAGACTGGTAATGGTAAAGTTCGCACCTTGTAGATCTTTCGGCGACAGTTTTTTGTCACGTGCTTTTTGACTCAGCTCACCCAGCTCAATTGCAATCTGCTTAATCGATTTTTGATCTGGATTACGCAGTACAGGCACGGTCAAACCATCAGGCGTTGCCACGGCAATCCCCATGTGGATTTCATTGCGTAGCAATACTGACTTGCCATCATCAGACAAATGACCTGCAAATTCACGCTCTTC
Organism: Acinetobacter sp. YH12049; assembly: GCF_013419875.1. Taxonomy (NCBI): domain Bacteria; kingdom Pseudomonadati; phylum Pseudomonadota; class Gammaproteobacteria; order Moraxellales; family Moraxellaceae; genus Acinetobacter; species Acinetobacter sp. YH12049. The sequence continues at coordinate 52,202 of NZ_VOZH01000010.1, forward strand.
TTTCAACAAATAAGCCACTGCTTTGATGATGAAAGCCATAATGGTTAAGCCAATACCTTCTTTCTTAAAGTTAGCTTTTAAATCATTACGCCAAGCTTCAAGATCGGTAATATCCGCAGCATCGAATTGCGTCACTTGCGGGATAAAATTGTTTAAAGACAATTGCGGAATCGACACTTGTTGTAAACGTGTCAAAACTTTCTCTTCGACACCACCAAAAGCATCAAAGCTTGGCAATTTCGGCAAGCCTGAAACCTGTGCCACAGCTTGAGCTGCAGGTGCCGCTTGCGGAGTAGTCAAACGGGTTTTTACATAAGCGAATAAATCTTCTTTCATTAAACGCTCATGCGGGCCAGATGCTTTGACTTCTGCCAAAACCACACCCAATTCACGTGCAAGCTTACGAACGGCCGGTCCTGCATACACTTTGGCATTGGCAGCATTTTGCTCTTTGGTGAGTTTATCTGCGCCTTGTGATTGTGGAGCTGCTTCAACTTTGCTTTCAGCTTTAGGTGCAACTGTCGCAGGCTGTGCTACAGCTGGTGCAGGTTTCGCTGCTTGTGCGGGTGCTACAACAGCTTGACCTTCGGCTTCTATCGTCACCAAAGCGACGCCTTCAGAGACACTTTGCCCTAACTGAACATGAATCGCGGTGATTTTACCAGCAGTAGAGCTTGGCACTTCTACCGTTGCTTTGTCTGATTCCACCACGATGATGCTTTGGTCTTTTTCAACCACATCACCCACAGCGACTAAAATTTCAGCCACTGCTGCTTTATCAACACCTAAGTCAGGCACTGTAATTTCAACAGGTGCAGACGCTGTAGCCGTAGACGGCGCTAGTGTTGCTTCTGCAACAACAGGTGCAGCAACAGGCTGTGCAGTTTCTTGCACAGCAGCCGATTCAACCGCAGCAGATGAAGCCGCCGTTTTTACCGTTAAAATCACTACACCTTCTTTCACTACATCGCCAGCACTGATCGTGATCGATTCAACACGGCCTGATACAGTACTTGGGACTTCGACTGTCGCTTTGTCTGATTCCACCACGATAATGCTTTGATCAACATCAATCTCATCACCGACAGAGACCAAAATCTCACTCACCGTAGCTTTCTCTACGCCAATATCAGGGACTTGCACATCGATACTTTGCGACTGAGGAGCATTGGCTGCAACAGGTGCTGCTGCAGCTTGTTCTGCTTCCACAACCGGAGTTGGTTCTGCTGCTTGGTCTTCAGTTGCATTTTGTACTGGCTCAGCTGTAGCAGCACTTTGACCTTCTGCTTCCAACTCGATCAGCAAAGCACCTTCAGCAACACTGTCACCCAGATTAACTGCAATGCTTTTCACCACGCCTGCCAAAGTGCTTGGCACTTCAACAGAGGCTTTGTCAGACTCTAACAACACAATGCTGTCATCAACGCTAATGGTGTCGCCGACTTTCACTAAAATCTCAGCGACCGTTGCTTTATCTACACCAATATCAGGAGTCGTAATTTGCATGATTAGTTCTCCTCTTTGTAGTCAGCCACAGCATGCAGTTCCGGCGTTTCCTGCGGAGCCCATGCCACTGGACGGTCAGTATCTAGTTCAAAGCTTGAGATGGCATCTTTAACTAAACGTGCATCAACTTCGCCTTCATCCGCGAGTTTTTTCAATGTTGCAACCACAATATGTGCGGCATCAACACCAAAGTAGCTACGTAAGTTGCCACGTGTATCTGAACGACCATAACCATCTGTGCCTAATGCCACGAATGGACGATTGTCTGGAAGATAGGCACGGATTTGTTCGCTATATGCACGCATGTGATCGGTTGCCGATACCACAATACCGTCTTTTTCACGAAGTAATTGAGAGACCCAAGCTTCTTTCGTATCTTCAGCCAACGGATGTAAGCGGTTGTATTCTTCACACGCCATACCATCACGAGCTAATTCGTTAAAGCTAGTGACGCTCCACACGTTTGAATGAATTTGATATTCATCACGAAGGATTTTCGCCGCTTTAATCACTTCACGCAGAATCACACCTGAACCCATCAACTGAACCGTTGCTTTCTCATCTTCTTCGAAGAGATACATACCACGTTTAATGCCTTCTTCAGCACCTTCAGGAATAGCTGGATGTTCGTAGTTTTCATTCATTACTGTTAAGTAGTAGAACACACGCTCTTGGTTCACGTACATGCGTTTTAAACCATCATGTACGATTACTGCCAACTCATAACCAAAACATGGGTCATAAGAAATACAGTTTGGAATCGTATTTGCCAAGATATGTGAATGACCATCTTGGTGCTGTAAACCTTCACCGTTCAGTGTTGTACGACCCGCAGTTGCACCGAGCAAAAAACCTTGCGCCTGTGCATCACCTGCAGCCCATGCAATATCGCCAATACGCTGGAAACCGAACATCGAGTAGTACATATACATCGGAATCATTGGCAAGTTATTGGTTGAATAACTGGTTCCTAACGCAGCCCACGCACTCATCGCACCTGCTTCGTTAATCCCTTCTTGTAACATGTGACCATCTTTGGCTTCACGATAATGCATTAATTGTTCTTGGTCTTCAGGGGTATATTTTTGACCATGCGCAGCATAGATCCCCAACTGACGGAACATACCTTCCAAACCAAAAGTACGTGCTTCATCTGGCACGATTGGCACGACACGGTCTTTAATGGCTTTTTCTTTCAATAACGAAGAAATCAAACGCACCATCAACATAGTCGTCGATTGTTCTTTACCGCCACTGCCTTTCAGTACCGCATCAAACACAGACAACTCTGGAATCGCTAGCTGCTCACTTTCTTTACGACGTGCCGGTAAATAACCACCCAATGCCTCACGACGCGCCTTCATGTATTTCAATTCAGGTGAGTTTTCGCTCGGACGATAGAATGGCACTTCTTCAAGCTGTTCATCGGTAAATGGCAAGTTGAAACGGTTACGCACGTATTTCAACGACTCAAGCTGCATTTTCTTGATTTGATGCGTCTTGTTGACGGCTTCAATCTCTTCAGACAAACCATAGCCTTTCACTGTTTTCGCTAGGATTACAGTTGGCTGACCATTGGCCTTCATCGCTTCTGCATAAGCCGCATACACTTTGTACGGGTCATGACCACCACGGTTCAGGTTATCGATATCTTCATCGCTTAAGTTGCGCACCAACTCTTCAGCTTCAGGATACTTACCAAAGAAATGTGCACGCGTATACGCACCGCCTTTCACTTGATAGCGTTGGAAGTCACCATCAACCGCTTCTTCCATCACCGCTTTTAAGGCACCTGAATCATCTTTTGCCAGTAACGGATCCCAATGACGACCCCATACCACCTTAATCACGCGCCAGCCTGCACCACGGAACAATGATTCAAGTTCTTGAATAATTTTACCATTACCACGAACTGGGCCATCTAGACGCTGTAAGTTACAGTTCACGACCCAAATCAGATTGTCGAGCTTTTCACGACCTGCAAGTGAAATGGCACCTGTACTTTCAGGCTCATCCATTTCACCATCACCGAGGTAAGCCCAAACTTTACGGTTTTCTTCTTTGATCAGGCCACGGTTCATCAAGTACTTTTGGATGTGTGCTTGATAGATCGACATGATTGGACCTAGACCCATCGATACGGTTGGGAACTGCCAATAATCTGGCATCAAATATGGATGTGGGTATGACGGCAAACCTTTACCGCCAACTTCACGACGGAAATTATTTAAGTGCTCTTCAGTCAAACGACCTTCTAAGAACGAACGTGCATAGATACCCGGTGCACAGTGACCTTGATAATAGATCATGTCACCGCCAAAGCTGTCGCTATTGGCACGGAAGAAGTGGTTAAAGCCCACGTCATATAAAGTTGCAGATGATGCAAAACTTGCCAAGTGACCACCTAAGTCATCACCTGTTTTATTGGCACGCAGTACCATCGCTAAGGCATTCCAGCGGATCAGCGCACGAATACGGCGCTCCATATCCGAATCACCTGGCATAGGCGGTTGTTCTTCAACTGAAATGGTATTTAAGTAAGGAGTATTTAGTCGCTGAATGGGAACGTGCTTAGCAATCGCTTGTTGATAGAGTTTTTCAAGCAAAAATGCAGCGCGGTCAGTTCCCATGTGCTGTAAAACTGAATCAAATGCGTCCTGCCATTCTTGGGTTTCTTGCGCATCTGTATCGCCATAAAACGCCATACTTCACCTATCCTATGTGCTAAATATATGGCTCTATTAGTACCATATTTTGGCTAGGCTGAGTTATCGCCACAGATGAATACGAAATAGCCCTGTTATTTATTTACTAAATACTTATTGATTAACAATTACACAAATTTACATTTTTGGGTCAATTTTCGCCATTTTTCATACAGACAATATTTTTTAGAATGATAATTTTATAGTTATTAGCGATAAATAAAAAAGCCATTGTCTGTAGAGGTTCAGACAATGGCTTCGTATACAGATGTTATATGCGCTTATGGCAACATCGCTAAATACGTTGATGGGTTTTTACGTTGACCATCTTTCACTACTTCGTAATGTAAATGTGGGCCAGTACAACGACCAGTACAACCAACGTTAGCAATATGCTCACCCGCAGCAACACGGTCGCCTACACGTACAATTAAGCGTGATGCATGCGCATAACGTGTCAGGTAACCATTACCATGGTTAATTTCAACATATTGACCATAACCTGTGCCCCAACCTGACTTTGTTACAATGCCTGGACCCGTTGCATAAATAGGTGTGCCACTAGCCGCAGAAAGATCTAAACCTGAATGATTCTCCGCACGGCCACCCATGGTACGACCACCATAGTTTGAACTTACACGCTTCATGTCTGGAAGTGGGTGGGCAATTAACCATGAATATGGATTATTTGAACTTGCTGAATAGTTTTTAGAGGAATTGCTTGAACCGTATTTTTTTGCGATTGTCGCATTGTTGAGTTCAATTGATTTTTCACTAATTTTAACATTCAACTTTGTTTCTGCTGGAATATCAATATCATTGCTTTCAGAGTAAGCACCTTGAGACAAAGTGCGAGTTAACTGTTCAATACGATCTGATGAATCTGCTTGATTTAATTCAACTAAATCTGCAAAAGCGACTGAAGCGGCCGAAGCAGCCAATGAAAACGCCAATAAAATACGTCGTAAATGCATAAAAAACCTCTATAAACTGTTCTCTTTTGTTCCTTGTGTGATTTCGTCCTTGATATCAGTCAAAAGGAGCGCATAAGATTAAGACATAAACATGTAGGAAATATGTATGTCAGAACCTGTCAACGTCTTTCAACCAACAAGAAAACACATAAAAACAGGAAACTTTTCGTTTCTCTCAACGCAAGTTGCTGCATGGCAGAAGCTTACGAAAATTGTCCAACCGCTATTACCCCAACCGGATCAATGGCAAGTCGTTTGTTATATAAACGGTGTACTTATATTAACTGGAGAAAATCAGGCACTGATAAGTCAGTTGGCCTATTTACAAAAGCAATATATTGCACAGTTATCACAAATATACGAATTCAAGGATTTACACAAGATTCAAGTCCGTCTGAGAACTCCGTCTCCAACGCCCCATTCCCCTGAAAAAATTTCAAGAACCCTCAGTACAGAAACTCAGGATTTACTCCGTAATGCTGCTGACTTTGTGAGCGACCCTAAGCTTAGCCAAGCAATGCTGCGTTTGGCAAGCAATAAAAAGTAACCACCGAGTTGTAACAGATAAATTTGAATATTCAGAATGTGACAGACTTAACACTTGCAAATGATACAATATAACATCACTATTATAAGACAATGACTTATGTCACATTCACATAACCAATTGGGCAATCATTAATGTCATCAAATGTTACAATTTCATAGCTGTCTGGATCACTTTTGACATTGCGTAATAACTGATTATTTAATGCATGACCCGACTTATAGGCATCATATTTCGCAATAATTTGATGACCGAGCAAATATAAATCACCCACTGCATCTAATATTTTGTGACGAACAAACTCATCCGAGAAGCGTAAACCCTCTTCATTGACCACACCATTGTCATCTACACCAATGGCATTTTCGAGACTCGCCCCTAAAGCCAAATTATTAGCTTTTAGGTAATCCAAATCTTTCATAAAACCAAAAGTCCGCGCTTCACTAACTTCATAGACAAATGTTTCGGTTGAAAAGTCGATTGTTGCCGACTGAAATTCTTTCTTAAATGCAGGATGGTCAAAATCAATCGTAAAATTTAATTGGAAACCGTCATGGGGTTGGAAGGCAGCACGTTTATCATCGATCAGTGCTTCGACAGGTTTGCGTATTTTTATGAATTTTTTAGGTGCATTTTGTTCTTGTAGTTCACCTTGCATAAGCAAATAAATGAACGGGCCGGCACTCCCATCCATAATGGGCACTTCAGACGCCGACACTTCCACGATCAGGTTATCAATCCCTAAACCAGCAATCGCACTCATAATGTGCTCAATTGTGCCCACCTTGGCATTTTCTTGCACCAAGTTAGAACACATGAATGCTTCTTGAATCAGCATAGCATCGGCTGGAATATCAATCGGTGGATTTAAGTCGATACGACGAAACACAATCCCCCCATCGGCATGATGTGGCACAAAGTTAATCATCACTTTTTGCCCACTATGCAGTCCGATGCCACTCGCTTTCACGATGCGTTTCAGGGTACGTTGTTTCAACATGTGTCTTCTATCATCAGTTCACAAAACCGCTATACGTTAGCATATTCAGCCATTGATAAAAAACAAAAAGGTAGCTGATCAGCTACCTTTTGTAATCAACAGACATTTAAGTCATTGAATTTATGTTATTTACGTTGCTGATTTTTCAAATAGTCTTGAATACTCATTGGCGTAGGGCGTGAATTGGATGCTGACGCCGCTGCCGCAGCTGGAGCTGCTGCTTCATTGTGTTGACGTTGAATCGCTGGCACATCATCTTCATCTACAGGTACTTGTGCAGAAGCGACTGTACGCGTTGCTTGTGCGACAGGGCGTTTCACTGGCTCAGCAGAATCGGCAGAATTACGAGTTAAACCCGTTGCGATCACCGTTACGCTAATTTCATCACGTGCATCTGGATCAAATACCGTACCGTAGAACACTTGACCTTCATCAAGATCGACAATTTGGTTCACCACATCAGTGATTTCTTCAATTTCACCGAAGGTTACGTCATCGCCACCTGTAACGTTAATCAAAATGCCTTTTGCATTCATGATGGTCACGTTATCTAACAACGGGCTACGGATCGCTTGCTCAGCAGCTTGACGCGCACGGTTTTCACCACGACCAGAACCTGCACCCATCATTGCGTAACCACGTGTACTCATGGCAGTTTTCAAATCGGCGAAGTCAAGGTTGATATGACCTGGACGTACCACCAAATCAAAGATACTACGCACCGCATTTAACAATACATCGTCTGCCTTTTTATAGGCATCTTTCATTGAAATATCGCGGAATACTTTAAGTAGACGTTGGTTCGGAATAATAATCAGAGAATCAACATGTTGCTCAAGTGCTTCAATACCTTTCTCAGCAGATTGCTGACGACGTTTACCTTCAAAGTTAAACGGAGTCGTCACCACACCTACAGTTAAGATACCCATTTCTTTGGCAATTTCAGCAACAACTGGCGCAGCACCGGTACCTGTACCACCACCCATACCTGCAGTCACGAACACCATGTCCGTACCTTCAAGGTGTTGGCGAATCAACTCACGGCTTTCTTCAGCCGCAGTTTGACCCACTTGTGGATTTGCACCTGCACCCAAACCACGCGTACTTTGCTCGCCGAGTTGGATTTTAAATTGTGCATTCATGCGGTCGAGTGCTTGTTTGTCTGTATTGGCACAAACAAATTTTACACCCTCGATATCTGATTCCAACATGTGTTGCACAGCGTTACCGCCAGCACCACCTACACCGAATACTGTGAAACGGGCTTGACCGTTGCTGTCGCTTTGATCATCTTCTAAAAATTCAAATGAGGCCATGCCTAAAAAATTCCTAATCCATAATTGGCAGACACTTCAGCCCGTATACTGCCTTGATCTTAATAAAAATTGTTTTTTAGAATGCTGTCCAAGTTCCAGCTTGTCAAGTACAAGCAATAATCCGTACAACTTCCCAACAATATTCCCAAATATTTCAACTTAAAAGATCGACTTCAAGGTGTCATTGAAGCCCGACCATGCACGTTTTACCCGATTCAATACTGAAAGTTTTTCCGTATCTTCTGGCTCAACGATCGTATCTTGTGTTTCGCTTTGACTGAAAATTAACAGACCTGCGGCAGTCGCGTATTGTGAACGACGTAAAGCGGCTTGCTGTTGATCATCGGCATACACTTGCATAGGTGGATTACCTAAATGTGCAGAGACACCTAAAATCCGACGTGCAAATGTCACCATCCCTTCAATTTGGCAGGCATCACCTGTGAGTACAACACCATGGTATAACCCATGAATCGCACCATGATCGACCAACTCATTACGCACTTGATTAAAGATTTCTTCATAGCGCGCAATAATGATTTCGGTCAGTTCAATACGGCTAATGGTTTGTGGACCATCAATACCTTGGAACTGAATCATACTTTCAGGTTTAACCACTTTCAGATCAACACAACCATACAACAGCTTAATGCGTTCAGCTTCTTCTGTTGTGGTTTGCAATACAGCAGCAATATCACGTGTTACATGCTCACCGCCACGTTGCAAGGTGTGTGTCATCGCCAAGCGACCATCTAAATACACCGCAATATTGGTCGTACCAGCACCAATATCAACCAAGCACACACCATATTCTTTTTCATCTTTAAGCAAACTGGCTTCAGCTGTTGCTAATGATGAAATGACCATGCGTTCAACACCAATATTGGCACCTTTTAATGCGCGATCCAAATTCTGCATGGTGCTGATGGGCAACATCATCAAATGATAATGTCCTGTCATACTCCGTGCTGACATGCGAATCGGGTTTAACACCCATTCAGGTTCATCATCTAGTTCAAAACCTAAAGGTACAGCACTCACCAAATAATGGTCAGACGTTAAATGACTGGCTTTGGCCAGTTCTAAAGCACGCACCACTTCATTGGTGGTAATCGCATGGTCATTATTTTCAATTGGAGTGCGACCAGAGGCATAAAAACTTTTTAGTTCAGCACTTGGAATGGAAATCCACGCAGAATGTACACGACATTCCGCCATATCTTCCGCTTCTTGCACTGCATTTTTAATTGCGGTAACAACTTTATCGAGACTGACAATTTTCCCTTTATTCATGCCGCGGTTACGAGCGGTCGCCATCCCTACCACTTGGATATTGTCTGGCGCGTGTACCTTACCAATCAAAACTGAAACTTTGTGTGTCCCAATGTCAATCGCAACAACCGAGGGAACAGCTTCATTCATTATTTACTACTACCATTCACATGTTTGTTTAATTTATGGCTTAAAGCCTCTACTTATAAAGCCGATCATTATGGCTTTACCGGCGCTGCATTCGCAATGCCTATGTCATCACTGGTTACAACAAACTGACCATTTACCGACTTTGCTGGCACAGAGTTTTTCCATTGAATCGCTAAACCATTTCGGTAGCGCAAATCGATGGCAGAAATTCGTGGCCATACAGGTTTTAAGTCACTGTGTGCGAGATAACTTAAACGCTGCAACTTACTCATGGTCTGATCCTGATCGACAATCACGCGTAAACCTGAATCAAACTGCATAAACCAAGTCATTCGTTCGGTTAAATATAATTCTTTTAAACGAATGCCAACAGGTATAAACAATTGATTAATTTCATTATAGCGACGCATCATCATTTTGGACTGACTCGTCGGCCCATGCAATAACGGCAAATTCTGATGATTGGTCGGGGTTAATTCGGCAAATACATCACCACTATCGCTTAACAGTCGCCCAGTTCCCCAACGTGCAATCGCTTGACGCGGCATCACCCGTACACGAATTGCATTTGGCCAAGCACGCGATACCACCACGCGATCGACCCAAGAGATTTCTAAAGTACGGTCACGAATGACACGTAAATCAGAGGTAAAATAATTTTGAGTCATCATCGGTGAAACGTATGATATGACTTGTTGTTTTTCTTGGGCGCTCCGCACACCCACCACATCAAGTTCAGCCACACGTGCATCCGTCATGACTTTATATAGCCCCCAAATTCCGGCAATCAAAACCACACATGCAATAAACAACAACAGCCATCCACCCACATTGGTAAGTTTTTCCTTACGTGTCGGTGGTTTGTCATGTATCGATGTCGTTGCTGCACGTTTACGGCGCATAGACGCAGGAAGTTGAGCCATAATTTAGTGTGCCGCACCTGTCAGGGTTTGTTCCAAAATTGCGACACAAAGATCATCAAAACTATAACCTACGGCATTGGCTGCTTTTGGTACTAGAGAATGACTGGTCATACCCGGAACGGTATTTACCTCAAGTAACCAGAAGTTTCCGTCTGCATCTTGCATCGCGTCAATACGGCCCCAACCACTCGCACCTACCGCTTGGAAAGCACGTAAAGATAAAGCTTGTAGACGCTTTTCTTCATCTTCAGTCAAGCCACATGGAATACCATATTGCACATCGTTACGGTTATATTTCGCTTCGTAATCATAAAAAGCCACATCTGCAGGCGGTTCTAAACGAATCACCGGTAATGCCTGACCATTTAAAATCACAATGGTAAATTCACGTCCGGTAATCCATTTTTCAGCCATCACGACTGCATCATGCTGGGTCGCTTTTGCAATTGCGGTTGCAAAGTCTTCAATTTTTTCAACTTTGCTCATACCAATGCTTGAACCTTCATGCACCGGCTTGATAATAAATGGCAAACCAATTGAATCTACAATTTCTTGTAAATTTGAATCTTTGCTGACAATACGATAAGGTGCTGTCGGTAGTTCTGAACCTTGCCAAACTTGTTTAGTTTTGACTTTATCCATACCAATCGCTGAGCCTTGAACGCCCGTTCCAGTGTACGGAATGTTTAACCATTCCAAAGTACCCTGAATTTGACCATCTTCACCACCACGGCCATGAAGTACGATAAATGCACGGTCATAAGCCACTAACTCAGTCACACTGCGTTGCTGCGGATCAAATGCTTCGGCATTTACACCCGAACGCACCAATGCTTCAAGTACAGCTTTACCACTATCGAGAGAAACCTCACGTTCGGCAGATTTCCCACCTAATAACACGGCAACTTTGCCGAATTTTGAAGCATTTGACACGTTTATATCCTTAAACTTTTATCTACGGTCTAAACAAACTTTGGATCACCAAGCGGTGATCATTTTACATAGAGATTGTTTTGAGCAAGTTCGATTGAGATTGCTCCAACATTACCTGCGCCCTGTGTTAATAACAAGTCATTTGCTTGTAACACTTTTTTCATTACTGCTTGTAAGTTGCCTTCTACTGGATCGATAAGAATCGGTTCAACCTCACCACGTAGACGAATGCTTCGAGCCAATGCACGACTATCCGCACCCACAATTGGTTTTTCACCCGCAGGATAAACTTCTAATAACAACAGTTGATCGACTTGTGACAAGACATCGACGAAGTCATCAAAACAGTCACGCGTACGGCTAAAACGGTGCGGTTGGAACATCATCACTAAACGACGATCTGGATGACTTGCACGTGCCGCTTTAATGGTCGCTTCGACTTCTTTTGGATGGTGACCATAGTCATCGACCAATTTCACCAAGCCATCTTCAACTTCAAATTCGCCTTGTACTTGGAAACGACGACCTACACCACTGAAGCTTTCTAAGGCACGCGCAATCGCAGCATCAGAAACGCCTTCATCCGTTGCAATACCAATCGCTGCCAAGGCATTTAAGATATTATGAAGACCCGGCAAGTTAATGGTTAAACGTAACGGCTCACGGTCTTTACGCAAAACTGTAAAGTGTGATTGCATGCCTTCTTGAGCCACATCAACGGCACGAATGTCATTGTCTTCATTGAAACCATACGTCACGACAGGACGACCAATACGCGGCATAATTTCACGGATGTTGGCATCATCACCACACATCACAGCTAAACCGTAAAATGGAAGGCGCTGTAAGAATTGTACGAAGGTATCTTTCAATACATCGAAACTACCGCCATAGGTATCCATATGGTCAGCATCGATATTGGTGACAATCGTTGCCATCGGCTGTAAATGCAGGAATGACGCATCTGATTCGTCTGCTTCAGCCACGATATAACGGCTTGCACCCAATGCAGCATTCACACCAGTACGATTTAATAAACCACCAATGACATAAGTTGGGTCCAGATTTTCTTCTGCCAACATGCAGGTCACCAGACTGGTTGTCGTGGTTTTACCATGCGTCCCCGCAACGGCAATACCATGACGGTAACGCATTAATTCACCCAACATTTCTGCACGACGCACGACAGGTGTACGGGTTTCAATCGCCGCTTTCACTTCTGGGTTTTCAGAATCAATGGCTGTCGATACCACGATTACATTGGCGCCTTGAATATTTTCAGCAGCATGACCGATGAAAACTTGAATGCCGTTTTCTTCAAGCTGAGCCGTGGTTTTCGACGCTTTAATATCTGAACCTGAAACTTTATAGCCTTGGTTTTTCAATACTTCGGCAATACCGCACATGCCCGCACCACCAATCCCAATAAAATGGATGTGTTTAATACGGCGCATTTCTGGCACTTTAATGAGCTTTTTCGCTTGATCGGCAGGCGTTGCTGGAGACATAGATTACTCGAATTTTACAAATCTTGAATTAAACCAACCACGTGCTGTGTCGCATCGGGTTGTGCCTGTTGTCGAGCCTTAACCGCCATTTCCATAAGTCGTTGGCGATTCATCAGCGGCTTCAACAACGCTGTTAAACTTTCTGCGGTCATGTCCGCTTGTGGGCAAATTTTTGCAGCATTGATATTGGCCAAGAATCCGGCATTTGCAGTTTGATGGTCATCCACTGCACTTGGCAGAGGAACAAACACGGCTGCTACACCCGCTGTCGCAATTTCAGTGACGGTTAGCGCACCAGCACGGCAGATAATCAAATCCGCTGCAGAATAGGCTGCTGCCATATCTTCAATAAACGGCTGAACTTCAACTTGCATATGTTCAGGTGCATTTGCATAACGAGCCAATGTGCTTTCAGCATTATTTTGACCACACTGATGATATACACTGAGGGGCTGTTCTAATTGCTGCAAAGCAGCCGGCACACATTCATTTAAGGCACGTGCGCCCAGTGAGCCACCTACAATTAAAACCCGTAATGGCAACCCAGCTTTTTCACGCTCTTGGTAACGCCATGACGGATTTAAAATTTCTGTAATTTCCTTCCGTACAGGATTGCCTGTGGTCACGATTTTATCTTGAGCTGGAAAAGTATTTGGAAATGCCTGACACACCGTTTTCGCCACACGCGATAATTGCGTATTGGTAAACCCAGCCACAGCATTTTGTTCATGGATAATGACTGGTATGCCCAATGCACGAGCTGCCAAGCCACCTGGCCCAGCCACGTAACCCCCAAAGCCTGCAACTGCATCAACTTTGAGTTGTTTCATATAACGCATGGCACTCAAAGTAGCTTTGAGAATTTTAAACGGTGCCATCAGCTTACGCACGACTCCATTGCCGCGTACGCCTTGGATATCAATTTGATAAATTGGAATATTATGATTTTTAAGCAGGCGATTTTCCATGCCTGTTGGCGTTGCGAGCCAAGAAACTTCACAGCCTTGTTGTTGCAACTCTTTGGCAACAGCGAGCGCTGGAAAGACGTGACCACCGGTTCCGGCAGCCATCATCATGACATGTTTCGGCTTTACTTGCGTTACTTCGGTCACTGTCTAATTCTTCAATTCTAAAAAGAGGCTAATGATATTCGATTTTAAGCAAACAATTGTAATCACAAACGCATGACCGTGAAAGGTAATTTACTTTTTTTCAACAGGCGTATGATTGTTTTTTTCTACTATTTTAAAAGTTTAAACTAGTTTTATTATTAATCTATGAGAATTGAAAAAAAATCAGACAATTTTTCACTTTAATTGCATTCACTTACAGTTTTTTTGCTTTTTAAGCTCCCCTCCCCTTAGCGCAGGCCAAAAAAGAGCCCGTGAAGGACTCTTTTAAATCTAGTGCAAAATTAAGCTTTTAAACCTGCCTCAAGGACATCAAATAAATCATCGGCAATCGAGGTGCCAAATTGCGCATCAATTTCACGTACGCAGGTTGGACTGGTGACATTAATTTCAGTCACGTAATTACCAATCACATCCAGACCAACAAACACTAACCCTTTTTCACGAAGGAATGGCCCAACTTTGGCTGCAATGGCTTTATCATTTTCGGTCAATGGACGCGCCTCGCCCAAACCACCTGCCGCCAAGTTGCCACGCACTTCGCCATTTTGCGGAATACGCGCCAAACAATACGGTACGGGTTCGCCATTGATCATCAAGATGCGCTTGTCGCCATCCACAATTTCTGGGATGTAACGCTGCGCCATAATCGGCTGTGTGCCGTTATTGGTCAGGATTTCAATGGTTGAACCAATATTAACGCCATCTTGGTATAAACGGAAAATGCCCATACCGCCCATGCCGTCTAATGGCTTCACAATCACATCGCCGTGTTCTTGTAAAAATTCACGAATCAGGCTTTGCTGCGAGGTCACTAAGGTCGGTACTTGAAGTTCAGGGAATTGCGTTGCAAACAATTTTTCATTGCAGTCACGTAGGCTTTGTGGCTTGTTAATAATCCATGCGCCTTCGCGTTCAGCCTGTTCCAAAATATAGGTGGTGTAGACAAAGTTCATATCAAACGGCGGATCTTTACGCATCAAAACCACGTCATAAGCTGCAATTGATTCTTTTTGTTTTTCGCCGAGTTCGTAATAGTGGTTGTAGTCTTCAAAAACTTTTAGCGGTGAAATCAAACCAAAGGCTTTGCCTTGATCGATATATAAATCTTGCTGTAATGCATAGCCTAGCTCATGTCCACGACGTGCTGCTGCCCATAGCATCGCCATTGAGGTATCTTTTTTTAGGTTTACATTTTCGATGGGATCCATCACAACAAGTACACGCATTATTCAGTGCTCTGTTCATTATCAATTTATGAACGAGTATAGCCGAGATTTTTCTTTTGTTTATTCTGATTTTGCATGTGTATGTATGGATTCGTGTGATGCAGGCGATAATTCGATATATTTCTATCATCGGCCTTATCTCCATAAAGGAAATAAGCCGTGAAAATATTATGGCGTTAAGCCTGCGTAAATCGATGCCAAACCTCGATACAGATATTCATCACACCTACATCTCACTCATCACTATTTTTGGTAAAAAAAACACGTGCTTTTAATTTTTTTTAGCTATTGTGTTAATTATTGTAAATAAAAAAAATAGAATTCATTGATGATCAACATTGAGCAGATGGCTATCATTCTTGATGCTTTACCAGACCCTGCATTTGTCATATAACGTAGTGGAAAATACGTTGCAGTTTTTGGCGGGCGCGATAATCGTTATTACCACGATGGTTCCGGTCTTGTTGGTACCTATATTTCAGATGTGATCAAGCCAGATAAAGCCAACTTTTTTATGCAATTGATCGACCAAGCTCTAGCGTCAGGAAATCTACTCATCGAAGAGTACGAATTGAGCAATAGGGATGTAAAAGGTCTGCCCGATTATGGTCCTGAAGAGTCCATTTGGTTTGAGGTTCGCATCCAAGCTCTCAGTTTTTCGGTAGATGAAGAAGACGTTGTACTTTGGGTCGCAAGTAATATTTCAGCGCGTCACAACCTGGAAATCAAGCTGAAAGAACTCGGCCATACAGATCAGTTAACCGGTCTTTTCAACCGAAGAAAATTAGAGCATGACTTAGCATTACATTATGAATCATACCTACGGCATTCCATACAGACCTCGATCTTGATGTTCGATCTTGATAACCTCAAAAAGATCAACGACAGCAAAGGCCATCATGTTGGTGATGAGGCAATCCGAGCAGTCGCAGATATTCTTCGTTTAACGCTGCGCAAGACTGATTGCGCCTGCCGCTTAGGTGGAGATGAGTTTGTGGTCGCCTTGCCCAACACGGGCTGCGAGCAGGCCATCCAGTTTGCCAAACGGATTCATGAACATTCCAGAAAAGAATTAAGTCGGTTTTCAATAGATAACGCGCATGTCACCGTGAGCATAGGAGTGACAACCATCATGCCTGAAGATTGCACCTACGAAGATACAATTCAACGTGCTGATCTAGCGCTGTATAAAGCTAAACATGGCGGGAAAAATAGAATTGTCGCGGCCTAAGTGTGCGCCAGAAATAAACCAAATTTCACAGTCTATTTTGCAATTCGATATTCAAGCCGTTGTGATTGCTCAACATGAACTCTTTTCCCTTTTCAGCATCATTTTAATTTAGATAGGTGTTTAATATGCAGCAAGCCATTGTTGATTTTGCCTTGGATGATGAAAATCATTGGTATGCCATTTTAGCTTGTGGTCATACACAGCATGTCCGGCATGATCCGCCTTGGCAAAACCGTCCTTGGGTTATCACTGAGCAAGGACGGAACGAAAAGTTAGGGGTAATGTTGGAATGTAAGAAGTGTGATGAAGAGATGTGTTGTACTTCGTATAATCGCCATTATGTTAAATAGATTAAAATTGAGTCATTTATCTGAAAGGATTTTTAAGATATTCCTTTAATATAGAAATAATTAATAGTGTACTAATCAAAACTAGAACTGCTATAAGAATCCAAAACATACAAACCACAAATATTAAACATTAATAACACAATAATAATAATATTTTTCTGAGAATTAAGTAATTGATATTTAGATTATTTTACAAGTTCAGGTTTTTGTTAAGTTTTAATGGCTTTGTTGCATAAATATGTAAGCATCTGATTTAAATAAATTTAATTTTAGATCAAAAAATAATCAAAACTTTTAAAATCATATAGTTATGAAATCTTTGTGCAACAAAGCCATTCTTAATTGATGGAGATTTCACTTCACCTGGTAACAATATAAGCGTGTTATTTATTTTTTGGGATTTAGATGAGTTCCTTCTTCACTACTTTATTTTGGACTACTTATTTTGGCTTAGTTTTCTGTTGATTTGTTATTTATATCTCAAAAAGAGAAAAAATCGAGTCTAATCTATCTTGTAGCGTTCCTAAAATTAACATAATACACCTTATGCGAAATCAAAAAAGGGAGCTGTAAGCTCCCTTTTTTACTAATTTTTTTCAATTTTTAGATGTCAATCTAGGCTTCAATAAATTAAGCACCTAAACGCATTAATTTCTCTTGAATCGCATCGCTTACAAAAGCATTAAGAGAATTATCACTTGATGCTAAAACAGCTTTACGGTGTAACTCAGGACTAATACGGACATTAAATGTACCTTTGAATGGCTGATCGGGTTTTTTACCTAATTCAGCACAAGACTCTAAATATCCATCGACAGATTCCTGAAAAGCTTGTTCAAGAGTTTTTAATGTTTCTGCTTCATAAGTGATGAGATCACGGATAAATGCAAGCTTTCCAAATAACTCACCTGTTTCAAGATCAGGTTCAATTGTACCTAGATAACCTTTGTATTTTAAATAGCTCATAAAAATCCCTCCTGCTTGAGTGCCTGTTTTACAGATTTCAAAGCCCCACCTTTGATTTCATTTTCAGGGTGTGGCCTGTGCAGTAAAATCATGTGTTCAGTTTTCGTATTAAAAAAACGGACACGAGAGCCTGCCATTTCAAATTTTTCATAGCCGAGCTGATTCAGTAAAACGACTAAATCTTTATACGGAAATGTATTTTTTGAATTTCCAAATTTTTCCAGTAACTTTTCCGTTTTACCCATACTTCAGCCCTACTGCTATTGCAACTAAGTATAGTTACTTTTAAATAATAATTGCAACTATATTTAGTTGCAATTTCGTATAACAGCCCTTATGTTAAATCAGGTTTAAAACTTAATATCATGTGAATTAAAGTAGGTCGGATCAAACTCTATCTCTCCTATTTCATCTTCGATAATTTGCATGTAATCGTCATATCTTGGATGTTTGGGGTCTTGTAATGCATCTAAAATATCAAGATATCCAAAAATTCCTCCAATATCTTCAAATGGAGCATGATTTTGACCATCTATACAACATGGATATTTTTTATTTAAATCAGGAGATTGTCTGCTTTCTACAGTAATCAAATGTTCCCAACAATCGCCAAAATCATATGTATATATAATTTTTTTACCTACACGTAGAACTTCTTTCAATTTTTGTCTTTTATTGATCTTTTCATGCTTAATAGTCGTGAATTCATGTAAATGGCTATCTTCCCAATCAAAAGCGGATTGAATTGCCTTATGGAGCCTAGATAAAGTAGCTGCCGATGAAATTTGAATAGTTCTCCAGATTTCAGGATCACTACCTAGCAGACTAATTTTTAATTGAAAAACTTCATCAGAAGATTTGAGCTTTACAGTTCCCATAACAGCCTAGTTCTCAAAAAATAGTTTTAGTAAATCTAAAATTAACATAATACACGTTATACGAAATTCTTTAAATTTTCTATAAGCATCAATAGTTTAACTAAAGCCGTTTCAGTAAATAGCGCACTGAGACGGCTTTTTATTGATTCTTCACGTTTAACGCCTACTTTTTAAGCAATATTTCACGTTTTTTGTTAGTTAGATGCAACAATCATCATTTAAAGACGTAAAAAAGGCAGCTTCAGCTGCCTTTTGAAATCCCGAAAAATTAAATGCCGTATTTAACACGGTACGCTTCCATTTTCGCTAAAGCTTCAGTTTCACCTTTAGCCTCTAAGAAAGTCATCAAATCTTTCATGGTAATTAAGGCATGAACTGGGATTTCGAGTTCTTTTTGTACTTCTTGAATCGCAGACAAATCGCCCTGACCTTTTTCTTGACGGTCTAGCGCCACCAATACGCCCGCAATTTGTGCACCGGCATTTTTCAGAATAGTCACTACTTCACGAATCGCAGTACCTGCAGTGATCACATCATCAATGATCCAGACTTTTTTGCCTTCTACTGATGCACCCACAAGCACACCGCCTTCACCATGGTCTTTCGCTTCTTTACGGTTAAAGCCCCAAGGTACACTCACACCATGGTTTTGTGACAGTGCGACAGCCGTTGCTGCTACAAATGGAATACCTTTATAAGCTGGGCCAAAGACCACTTCCACATTATCGCATTCTGTTAATTTAGCTGCATAGCCAGAAGCCAATAACGACAATGCTTCACCGTCATTCAAAAGACCCGCATTAAAAAAATAAGGACTCACACGACCCGATTTTAAAGTAAACTCACCAAATTTAAGCACACCACGTGATAATGCCAGTTCGATAAAAGCTTGTGGATTAAATGCCGCTTGCGCTGTCATGAGGTGCTCCATTTTTTTAAGTTTGAGGTTAAACCTGAGCATGATACCAAAGAGTAGCTATCCAAGTGATCAAAAAATTTTACGTGTCGTTTCAATTAATGTGAATGGTCTGCGTTCCGCTGAAAAAAAAGGTATTTTTGACTGGATGGCAACTTCAGATGCCGATGTCATCTGCATGCAAGAAAGCCGCATTACCCATGAACAATGGACCGATAAATTTAAACCCGAAGGTTGGTTTACACACCTTTTCCCTGCAGAACGCCCAGGCTATGCCGGTACTGCGATTTATAGCCGCCTACCTTTTGTTTCAGTGACAGATGGTTTAGGTTTTGAATTGGCAGACACTCAAGGCCGCTTTATTTCTGCTGAGTTCGATTTAGGACTTGGACAAACTGCACATATTTGCTCGCTCTACCTGCCTTCTGGTTCATCGGGTGAAGAAGCTCAGGCGCGCAAAGACCTATTTTTAGGCGAATATCAACAAATTTTGAAGCAATGGCGTGCTGAAAATAAGTCAGTGATTGTTTGCGGTGACTACAACATCGTGCATAAACGTATTGATATTAAAAATTGGTCTGGGAACCAAAAGGCTTCAGGCTGCTTACCACATGAACGTGCATGGCTCGATCATATTTATGATGAGCTTGGCTATGTCGACACCTTCCGTGAGGTACGTAAAGAAGCCGAGCTTTACTCTTGGTGGTCTAACCGAGGACAAGCGCGTGCCAAAAATGTGGGTTGGCGTATCGACTACCATGCATGTTCACCAGACTGGAAAGAACGTACAGTCAATGCTTGGATATTTAAAGATGAATGGTTTAGCGACCACGCCCCTGTCATTATTGATTATAAAATTTAAGCTTCCAACAATTAATTTAGTGAACGATTGTTTACTCAATTAGAGCTTATTTCTCACATTACATGACGAATTTGTGGATTTATCTCATAACTTGAACATAGCATTATGGTCGCACGGCAAAGGGACATGTCAGGATGACATAAAAGGATTGGACGCCGAAGGAAGTATAAAAACAAACTAAATGATTTAGCTTGTTTTCAAGGATGTGACAATGGACGTTGGATTGAGACCCGCATGATCAGGATGATTAAATGCGGGTTTTCTCTTATCTAGTCCCCACATCTATAGACTCAAACATCCCCCAAATAAAACAGCTAAAAATTCGATCTGCACAGCATTTTCTTATTCTCGCTTTCTTTCTACTTTTGACTGTGCAACCTTAAGCTGAATTTTCTTGTTATCGCAGCGCTTTCTTTTCTGATTCGTTTTGTTCTGTAGGCTATTTTAAAACACCAAAATGTCGTTTTGATGACAATACCCAATATTTATTACATGCGACTTTTACAGCAAAACATTTATTTCTCAATCCACATCCAGATCGAGCTTTGAGCATTGATGAATTAGCCTGTAGGATAATGCTGAATTGTATTTTTATCTTATTGTTTGAATAATTGAGGACATCTGTTCATGCTTAAAATTTATGGCATCAAAAACTGTAATACCATGAAAAAAGCTTTCGACTTGCTCAACGAATTAGGCCTAAGTTACGAATTTCATGACTATAAAAAAGAAGCGATTGATGCTAAAACCGTAAAAAAATGGCTCGATGCCAAAGGCGCTGATGTGATTCTCAACAAAAAAGGCACCACATGGAAAAAACTCAGTGAAGAAGAGCAACAGACAGCCTTAGCCAGTGAAGAAAATTTGATTCAGTGTTTAACAGCGCATAGCAGCATGATTAAACGTCCTGTACTCGATACAGGTAGCGATTTATTGGTTGGCTTTGATGAAAGCGCTTACCGTGCATTGAAATAAATTTTTTTATCACACTCATGCACGGCTCTAGTTCAATTGTGGCTGAAAATAGGCTATAAAAAAGCCTGACATTGTCAGGCTTTTTTTGTTTGAATCATGTCAAATTAGTTGGCACGAATCCATGTTTGATTACGACCTAAAGCAGCAACGCCAATAAAGCCGCGAAGCTCTAGTTTTTTGCCACCATCAGCCAATTGACCTTTTAACTTGTAAGTTTTACCTGATTGAGGATCCAAAATTGAACCGTCTTCATAGCTTGTACCACCTACATTTTTAAGACCTGTCACAATACGTAAGCCTTTTAATGATTTGTTGTGATATGGGCCTTCACATTTTTTACAAGCGTTTTCTTCACCTGGTGTCAAAACTGACTGAATGCTCGCAGAAAGCGTACCATTTTTTTGTTCAGTGAATTTTACAATCGCTTTTGGCTGCTTGGTTTTATCATCAATGGTTTTCCAAGTTGTACCATTTAGCGGATCTGCAGCATTTGCAAATGCGGCTAAACTCATCAATCCTAATGCTAGTGCAATTTTTTTCATTTTTGTTTATTTCCCTGGTCTGATATAGACGACATTAGTATCCAAAAGTCACAACAATTTATCAATTTTTGTATGTGACCGTTTAGTGTAACCTTGTAATTTGTGTTGGTAAATATGCTCACACGATTCCAAAAATAGAAAAAGATGGAAAGACAATGAAGATATCGCCACTGACGAAACAACTGATTACAGAAAGCATTTTAAAAACCACAATTCGTGGGCCGAGCCAATTCAATTTACCGCCCAATACTTTAAGGTTTGCTTTGGAACAAATGTGTCGTGCATTTCCCCAAAACCCCGATGTACAAATTCGTCCTATTCGCTTAGCCGGCTTAAAAGCCGAAGAAATCAAACCTCAACAGGCATCGACCCAACTCATTTTTCATATTCATGGGGGCGCATTTTTCTTGGGTTCGATGAACACGCATCGGGCGTTTCTGACTCAAGTTGCGGCACGCACGCAAATGCAAGTGTTACATTTGGATTATCCTTTATCCCCTGAAGCACAGTTCCCTGAAGCACTCGATGCCCTTTTTGATGTGTATGCGGTGTTATTAGATCAAGGGGTTCAAGCCAAAGATATTATTTTGTCAGGCGACTCTTGTGGTGCAAACTTGGCGCTTGCCTTAGCCCTTAAAATTCAACAGGAACAACTTCCACAAGTCAGTGGTTTGGTGTTAATGTCACCGTTTTTAGACTTGACGCTGAGCAGTGAGTCTTTGCGTTATAACCGTAAGCATGATGCGCTGTTAAGCATAGAAGCCCTCGAAACAGGCATTGATTATTATGTACCACGCTCGGTCGATCGAGCTGATCCATTGGTCTCGCCTTTTTTTGCCGAGCTCAAAGAACTACCTCCGATTCATATTCAAGTGGGTTCTAAAGAAATTTTATTGGATGATGCGCAGCGCTTTAAAGTCAAAGCAGAAGAAGCCGGCCTAGATGTCGAATTTATGCTGTACACTGGCATGTGGCATAACTTCCAAATGTTTAGCCCATGGTTTGAAGAAGGACAGCGTGCGCTAAGTGATTTAGCCGATTTTGCACACCGACTGGATCAGGACTAATCCCTGAAAACTAATTCCCTGAAACGGATCAAAGTCACCATAAAAAAAGGTCAGCAGATGCTGACCTAAGAGGGAAATGTCAATCTGTTAAATGGCTTGAATTTGAGCCTGAGCTGTCGCCATTGCCTGTGCTTTCATGTCAGGTCCCATATTGACACCTTCGGCACGAATCACATCAATATCGCTGACACCTGTAAAATTAAACACGGCTTTTAATAAACCTTCTTGATA
This sequence comes from Acinetobacter sp. YH12049, assembly GCF_013419875.1. Lineage (NCBI taxonomy): Bacteria > Pseudomonadati > Pseudomonadota > Gammaproteobacteria > Moraxellales > Moraxellaceae > Acinetobacter > Acinetobacter sp. YH12049. The sequence goes on from NZ_VOZH01000010.1 coordinate 75,413, forward strand.
ATCTACAGGGCTGTTATCGCCATACACACCGCCACGACTGCTGGCAATATAGACTTTTTTGTCACCTGCCAAACCCACTGGACCTTGTTCTGTATATTTAAAGGTACGACCTGCAACACTGATACGGTCGATCCATGCTTTCAAAGTTGATGGCAAACCGAAGTTATACATAGCAGCACCAACCACAACCACATCGGCATCCAAATACTGCTGTAACAACTGCTCGCCTAAAGCCGATTGTTCTGCATTTTGACCCATCAAAATTTCACTGCTGAGATGTGGAATCTGCTGTACTGCTAAATCGAGATGCTGAACCTGTGCCGCATCCCCATGTTTTTGCTGTAGCTGTTGTACAATTTCAGCGCTGAGTTGACGCGAAACTGAAGCGTCGCCCATGATGCTTGAATCAATATGCAAAATTTTCATGACTAAAACCTAAAGCTGTTGTTATTAACTTGAGCCTAGTGTAATCACTTTTCATAAATAGAATAATCCCAATCCTTATGACACTATGTTTTATTTTTAGAACAATCTTTTTAAACTCGTAAAAAATTTAAAATTACTGAGCGGTTCTTGACCGTTATCAAGTGTAAATTTTCATGCTAATGTAAGCCTATAAAATGATATCTATATAAACTTTAAGAAAAAAACTGATAACTCGAACAGGGCAATGACACAGGATGACGGTGAAATCAAGCATACGTGACATGATCCTCCGCAATAGAATCGTCCAGTATTTGCTGGAAGATGAAGTGGTGATGAATTGGAGTATCCTGAAAAAGTGTATGCTCATGCTGATGCTTGGCTCAGCCATTCATCTGCTTTGGATCATTTGGAAATTTTATGTTTATGTCACGCCAGAACTTTGGCAGTGGGTTAACCTTGATCTCATCCACTCTCAATTGTGGACCAATATCGTCTTTTTTTGCTTAATGGTCCTCCTGATTTGGCCTTGCTATGCTGGAAAAGATAATCCCAAGATTCAGCTAATTTTACCTTATCTTTCGGTCGGCTTATTCGTCATTTCTTTATGTCGTGATGGTTATTTAATTGGCGTTATGAGTCCAGCCACCATGATCTCCTACGTGAGCCTTGTGACCGTTGGATTGGTACTATTTACACGAAAAATCGTCTATAGCATGCTGATCCCAGCCACGATTTTTTTATCTATTTGCATGTATTTAAGCATCCGCGGCATTATCCCCTATGCCCCGATTTTTCAACCTCATGCCTATGGCTATCAAAATAGTTTTTGGCTCTTCTCAATGATCTTTTTCATTGTTCCTATTTTATTAACCTGTTTGGCTTTATTTGAAATCTTACTCAGCCAATGGCGTCATCGAGAGCATCTGATTCAAAAACTTAGTCAAGTCGACCCACTGACCAATTTATTTAATCGACGCAGTATCAATCAATGTTTGGAACAGCTCGATAGTGCTAAAACAGATACATATGCACTGGTCTTATTGGACTTAGACCATTTCAAACGCATCAATGATGAATATGGACACGATAAAGGCGATGAAACCTTGATTCTCGTCAGCCAAGTATTAAACCAACATTTACGCGGTAGTGATGTGGTTGGGCGTTTTGGCGGGGAAGAGTTTATTTTGGTGTTAAAAAATTCTAACTTAGAACAAGCGATATTCATTGCAGAGCGCTGTCGAAAAGCCATTGAGCAGCTTGAAATTTGGGGACATGATGGTCAGTCGATTCATGTGACAGCCAGTTTTGGCATTGCGATTTCAACGCCTGAATTAGTACCACAACAATTACTGACCCATGCAGATCAAGCGCTATATGCAGCTAAAGCTGGTGGTCGTAACATGGTCATGGCGTACACAGAACAACAAAGCTTTAGCCATTTGGTTTAAAACTTTTATCTAGGTCAGACGTGGCGTTGAGCTTTTAACGTGGATACTGTTCCATACGACGGACTGGCTGTTCCAGTTGAGCAGCCGTGATCCATGCCACCACAGAAGGATGCTGCAAAATCTTTTGCATATAACGCTGTGTGTTGTCACTCACAGGTAGCTGGAAGGTCTGTAAACGTGTCACCACGGGTGCAAAAAATGCATCGGCAATACTAAATTCACCGCATAGAAAGCTATCCACCGCAGGACGACTCGACCAAATCTGCTCGATTCGAGTCACTTCAGCACGCAATTCAGCATGTTCAGACCATAATCTCTGACCATGACGACCATAATCCGCCTGTAGATTCATACTGCATAAGCTACGCAATTGCATAAAACTACTGTGCATTTCCGCGCAAATACTACGTGCCCATGCGCGTTGCGTGGGATCTTTAGGCCACAGTGGAAGATCTTGAAACTGCTCTGCCAAATATTCACAAATTGCCAATGAGTCCCAAATCATCACACCGTCATGTTGCAGTAGGGGCACTTTACCATTGGCATGTAGGGCTAACATTTGCTGCTTGAATGCTCCGCCATCTGCTTCTTCAGAAAAAGGAATCAAGATCTCTTGAAAGGGTAAATTAAACGCGTGTAACACCAACCACGGTCGCATAGACCACGTCGAATAGTTTTTATTGGCAATATATAATTGCATCATTTTTTATTCTCCACGCGATTTAAATTTTTCCAATTGCGCTAGCAATTCTTTCTCGCTAAATGCGCCCGTCAAACGCAGTCCACGTATCTCTTGATGCGCTGTATCTAAAAATAAATAGGTCGGTGGCCCTAAAATATCCCATTGATTGAGCAGAACTTGATGGGTTGCATCATACTGACTCAAATCCAACTTAATTAAGTAATACGGTGCCAAAGCCTGTTGTACCGAAGCCGATTTTAAAACTTTATGTTCAATCGGCTGACAGGCCACACACCAATCGGCATAGACATCAATAATCGCGGATTGACCTTGGGGAATTTCACTTAATAAACGTTGAAACTCTTCCGCTGTATGTGCCACATGCCAAGCACTTTGCTGTTGGTTTTCTTCGACTAAAAAACGTTGGCTGTGTTGATATTGACTGTACACAATATAAGGTACAGCTGCACAGAACACCAAGATATACAACCATTTGAGCTGAGTACTGCGCCATAAAATGCGCCAAAGCACATAAGCGCTAAACACCAGCCCCAGAGCAAGGGATAACCACTGTAACCAAGCTTCACTGATCAATGGTCGAATAAAATACAAAGCCAGTGCCAACATGATGAAAGCAAAGAGCACCTTGATTTGGTTCATCCACAAACCCGCTTTAGGCAATACCCGTGAGCCAAGGACACTGGCCAACAATAGCGGGGTCCCCATGCCAAAGCCGAGGGTGAATAACAACAACGCACCTTGCCACTGACTTTGGGTTTGGGAAATAAATAATAATGCACCTGCCAACGGTGCTGTCATACAAGGACCGACCAGCAATGCTGAAATCATCCCCATGACCCCAGCACCAACTAAACTGCCACCCTTTTGCATCGACTGAGCTTGGTCTAAGCGATTGACCCAACTGCGTGGCAATTTAAGTTCAAATAAACCAAATAAGTTCAGGGCAAAAACCACAAAGAGCACGCTAAAGGCAATTAAAGTCGAAGGCTGTTGCAACCAACGCTGGAAATTCAAACCTGCAGACGACGCCACCAAGCCAAGAATGGCATACACCATCGCCATACTGGTGACAAAAGTCAGTGCAATCATCCATGCTTTTAAACCTCGGCTGTCGCGGACAATCAGTGAGGTTAAAATCGGCAGCATTGGCAATGAACAAGGGGTAAAAGCCAGCAAAAAACCCAGGCCAAAAAACAGCAAAAGTCCATAAAATATAGAGCTTTGCGCTAATTTTTCAGACCACATTTGGTCGCTTGCGGTATAGCGTTCAGAAGCCAGTGCAGCATTATCTGCCCTCTGCTGATCTAAACGATTCGCCGTGGGCTGTTCGGCATTATTTTCTGCTGCGAAGTCGAGTAAGCGTTTATTTGGACTGGCAAGATTTTGCTGTGTGACCAAGCCAGAAGCATCCGTTTCAAAGCTGATGCTCTGTGGTGGATAACACACCCGATCCTTGGCACAGCCTTGCCAACTGACTTGATAGGTCTGCAGCTTTTGAGTTGGAATTTTAAAACTCAACTGTTGGTAATACACCTGCGTATGACCATAGTTATCGTCTTTTAAATCCTCAGCAGCAGGCAAATCCAAAGCCAAAACTTGATTGCCCTGCTTCACCTCTATTTTGTGCTGATACAGATAATAATGCGCTGGAATATCCCAACTCAGCTCCGCCTGATCTGCACGATCGGAGACGACCGAGAAAGGAAAAGCATCTTCAGCTGAAAGTAATGCATCCTGAGCAGAAACGCCCATACTGAACGACAGCACAGCCGCTGCCGCAACATAAGTCCATTGTTTCATTCAGCTGAATTCATCCTCAGTCTGTATTTATACGTTTTAAAATTTAGGGTTCTTTTAGAACAGGTAAGATACGCCCAAACCTGACTGATAATTTTTATGACCGCCAGTGAGTTCTAGACCGACGCTCGCATCCAACTGCATACGATCCGAAACGGCATATGTCAGACCTGAAGCCAAAGACACTTCCTGATCGGTACTCTCTGCTTTGCGATAAACCAGCTCAGAGAAACCCGATAAATTACCTGCTATTTGATATTCCATTCCCGGAATGGCACTCACAGCCCAATCACCATCTTGAACCTCATAACGCATGGTCATTGAAGTCCCAATTGTATCGCTATAATCATAAGCCACAGCGGAAGTCAGACTATAAATGTCATCTTCAGCACTAAAGCCTTCATTGCCTGTTGCAATAATGGCTTCAGCAAGAATAGCCATCGACAATTTCTCACCATTCAAATCAATGGCTTTTTTCAGGCCAATGCTGACATCACCCAAACCATCGTCTTCAACTGAGCGACCCGCAACTTTGGTTTTAGACCATGTAGGACCTTGCCAACCCAATTGCAATTCCAAATCTTTTGCCAAACCAGTACGGAATAACATGTCTGCATTTAAAGTGGTGCTTTTTACTTTTTCACCATTTTCATCACGACTTTCACTATAGCTCGCTGCTGGCAAACTTTGTTCCCATGCCAAACGACCTACAGGGGTAATGCCTGTGCCCATACCCGCGCCCGGACGGTCAAATGAAAAATCCGCCGCAAATGCAGACAGGCTCAAACTGGATAATGTTGCAATGCTTAAAACTTTAAATACAGTCATGTTTTTACTCACAATTATGCTAATTCTTTGGTCATTTTTGCGCCATGGCTACGCAAAAGCTCCAAGGTTTGTTTTTCTTCTTCCAATGCTTCCGACCAATTTACCGCGTCAAAATCACAGTCAAAAAATAATTCACTAATCGACGACAAAATGGTTAAACCATCGCTATCAATCATATTTGGATTCACTTTTTCATCCAATAAACGCTGTACCGCAGGGACACATGCTGCACTCGCGGCATCCCATAATGGACCATAAATTTCTTCAGCATCCCATAAATACACATTGGCTTTGGCTTGAATCAGCGCTTCCAAGATTTGCATATGTACGTCTAAATGTTGTGTTTTCTGTTCTGCTGTTAAGGGTTGGCCTGCTTCATACGCTTCGCAAACCATTTCCCACCATTTAAACAAACCATCAGACCATACAGAAACCGCAGGTCCTTTTTCAAAGTCGATAAAATTTGGATTAAGACCATCTGCCAACAGGCGTTGCACCTGTGCAAGATCTTGTTCTTCTAACGCTTGCACAAAAAGCTGTTGTTGCGCTGTTAACATCTGGAAAGCTCACTTCAATTTATTTTGATCTATTATGCCGAATAAAGCTGCGTTTGTTTGAATTTCATGTAAAACAAAATACAAAACACACAAAAAAAGCCCCGCAGGGCTTTTTTTAAATTTTGAGACTTATTCGTCGTCTACGCTGTCATCCGCTTCAGCAAAAGCAGGTTGCGTACTGCGTGGGTTCTCTTTCTTTTCGAACACATGTTCAAGACTACGTTTAAGTCGATCAATTGCACCGTGAATAGCTGTATCTACATTATGACCACGATGGTTGACCACGACAGGTTTCAAACCTGCTGGACGTGCTTCAATCATACATTTGATGTCGTCGCTGCCGCCCTTGTCCCCATTTTCATCACTTAAATGCACCGAAAAGTGGGTAATGCGTTCACTATGGCGCTGAAATTCTTCATTAAGTTCTGCACGAACGTATGTAATTAGTCGATCACTGTTTATAATGTTTTTATCTGTACGGATTTCAATGTTCATAATATTATCCTCATATCTATCTGTATTAGCTATAAAAATTTGTGCAAAACTTATTATCTTGGCACGTTACATTTGCTGTAAATATTACAGCAATGACCATCTTCAACTTTGTATGGAACGTCGTCCTCCACATTGAATGATGAACACTTTAGAGTCTGCAGATCCGTGTCCTTATACTTCGAATATCGGTCTTAAGTTAGAATTTTGCAAGTGCTATTTTGATATTTTTTTAATATCCATAAAAAAAGTAAGACTTTATTATAGATTTGCATTGTTTTAATTGATTTGGGTCATATTTTTGTGCATTTCCTCGACGTCCACCATCTATTTGCACAAGTCAATTCGAACTCAAAATCTCGCTTTTACCGTCATTGATCATTCACAGCGTATTTCCCCTTCAAATTACAAAACAATTTTGCCGTTGAGTAAAATTTGGCTTTATTTTTGCTTAATAATCTGTATGCTTTCAGTGCTTCTCGGGGGAGATATTTTTTAATGAAACTTACACAAATCGTTGCATCATGTGCATTAGCATCTGCTGCTGCTTTCACTCAAGCTTCACCTATCGTATGGCAAGATTTCAGCTTAACTGGCCTATATGGTGAAAATTATGTTGTGCCTTTTGATGGTGACAACAATGAACAGAAAACGATCACAGCTGAATATGCCGCTAAACTGAAATATTCAGATGTATTCTTCTTCGTTGACCAAGCTTGGGACAAAGATGATGAAGCATCGACTTACCTTGAGCTTGCACCACGCCTTAGCTTAGGTGAAGTTTCTGGTAAAGACCTTTCTATGGGTCCGATCAAAGACGTTCTTATTGCAACGACTTGGGAACATAATGCCGGCTACGACAAAAATTCTGAGTTTAATAACTTCTTGTATGGTATTGGCTTTGCTTTAGACATTCCATATACACAGTATGCAAACATCAACTTCTATAAAGCGGATAATGATTCTAAATCAGCCGGTACTAAAGATGATTATCAAATGACGATCACTTATGCTGTGCCATTTAAAATCGGCTCTGAAGATTTTCTAGTAGATGCCTTCCTTGATTGGTCAACAGCTGAAAAAGGGGCGCAAGCTAGTGAATTAAACTGGACAAGCCAATATAAATGGAATATCGGTAAGCATATCTCTCCTAAGACTAAGCTCTACGTAGGTGTTGAACACTCGGTTTGGAACAACAAATATGGTCTGAAAGGTCAGGACCAAAACGATGTCAGCGCGTTGGTGAAATACCATTTCTAAGTTCAACTCAGAACGCGATGAAGAAAAAGCAAGGTTCATCACCTTGCTTTTTTTATGCCTAAGTTTTTAAATTGACTTTATTTTTATCAGAAATTTGCGCATGTCTTTTCTCATTCGACCTGCAATTCCACAAGACTTAGCGGCCATTCTCGCAATCTATAATCATGAAGTTCTCAACGGCTTTGCGACATGGAATGATCAAGCCTACAGCCTCGACTCTTTTCAACAGAAATTGCTGGAATTCCAAAAGCAAAATTTTCCATTTGTGGTGATTGAAGATCAGGATCAACAGCAAATCGCCGGTTATGCTGACTATGGTTCTTTCCGTCATTTTGCTGGCTATCGACATACTGTTGAGCATTCTGTCTATATTGACCCAAACTATGCTCGACTGGGTCTCGGTCAGCAATTATTAGAGCACCTAATTCAGCATGCCAAAAGCCAAAATATGCATGTCATGATCGCTGGCATTGATCACGGCAATAGCGCCTCGATTGCCCTGCACAAAAAATTAGGCTTTAAGCAAACAGGTTATATGCCCGAAGTGGGACAAAAGTTTGGTGAATGGCGTGATCTCGTCCTGATGCAACTTCAGTTATAACCCGTATTGAGCTGTGTTTATGGTAATTTATCCAAACGAATACCATCTTGTATCACACTCAGCACCGATAAATTATGACGCACCGCATCACGATAAAGATCTTGTAACTGTAAAAAAAGTAGTTTTAATTCGGCCAATTTAAGCTCTTGCTCAGGTGCGGTTTCTGCAATCGTGACCAAATAACGTTTTTTGATTTCATCCACGCTTAACTGTTGTAATGCCTGATGGATTTCTGCAACGCGAACTACAGTATTGTAATGCACTGCAAGGCTCAGTCCCGGTCGTCGCTCTGACAAAGGATGTTCTGCCTGAATGGCATAACTCAGTGCCGCAACTGACTCACTGTTCACGCTTAATAATGGATTCAACTCTTGCCACGCTTCCCCTAAAAAAAAGGAGTGTTGTACAAAAGGTGAATCCAAGACATCTTGAGGGGTTTCTGCTTCTAAAATCAGAGTTTCCAAATCATTCGGTGGGATCAAATATAATATCGCGTCCATATTCTTATCTTCTTGTTATGTCGTACATTTAGATTAATGTAATCCACACAAAAATAAAGCAGATATCTTGTATATTCGACTGCAGTTGATCGAATACTGATGGATGCCCATTCGCCCTTTACCAAAGTTTCAGTACTGCACTTAGCATCACTGAAGCACGACATGCTGAAGCTTCAAATGACGATACTGAGAACAACTTAAGCTTATGGTTTAAAACAAAAAAAATTTATGCCACTCGTTTTTTTGATGCCATTTCCATGACCAGCAACGATTTTTTGAGCGTAGTAAATTGAATGAAAAGAGTAACGAGCTTGATTGATACAAGCCCGCCACACATCGCAGTCAACTAAATGTTAAATCGCCACCAATTCCCGAATGCCTTTTTCAGGCATTTCACTACCGACACCTTGTGCAATCACTTGCCCCCGCGCCATCACGGTATATTCATCTGCCAGTTCTTCTGCAAAATCATAAAACTGTTCAACCAAAACAATCGCCATTTCTCCGCCATCAGCTAACTGACGAATCACACGACCAATGTCTTTAATAATCGACGGCTGAATGCCTTCAGTCGGTTCATCTAAAATCAATACCCGCGGTTCGGAAGCGAGCGCACGGGCAATCGCCAATTGCTGCTGCTGACCTCCAGATAAATCTCCACCTCGACGATGTTTCATTTCATCCAATACGGGGAAAATCTCATAGAGATGTTCTGGCACTTTTCGGGTTTTAGCGCCTTTAAATTTTGCCATCCCAATCAAAATATTTTCTTCAACGGTCAAGGTCGAGAAAATATCCCGCCCTTGCGGTACATAAGCTAAGCCTTCACGTACACGCTGTTCTGGACTTAGCTTAGAAATATCTTTGCCATCCAGTAGGATCTGCCCTGACTTGATCGGTAAAATGCCCATTAAACATTTTAAGAGGGTGGTTTTACCCACACCATTTCGCCCGAGCACCACTGAACATGCCCCCACGGGAGCGGCAAATGTCACATCTCTTAAAATATGACTGCCACCATAAAACTGATTGACGTCTTTGGCTTCTAACATGGTCTGCTCCTTAACGTCCGAGATATTTTTCAATGACATCTTCATTGGCTTGGACTTCGGCCAATGTACCCTCTGCCAAAATCGCACCTTGCGCCAACACGGTGACTTTTTCACTGATGGTGTCAATAAAGCTCATGTCATGTTCAACCACGATAAGGGTATGGTTCTTTTTCAATTCTAAACACAGCTCTGCGGTACGCTCTGTTTCAGCATCGGTCATCCCTGCTACGGGTTCATCTAGCAGAATCAACTTTGGACGCTGCATCAGTAGCATGCCTATTTCTAACCACTGCTTTTGACCATGTGACAACAGCCCTGCCGGTTTATGGATTAATTCTTCTAAGCGGATTTGTGCTAAAGATTCGTCCAAGGCATTTTGCGCATCTGGATCGAGTTTGCTGAAGAAACTCTTTTTCACCCGTTTATCTTTCGGTGCTGCCAATAACAGGTTTTCCATCACAGTAAAATTTTCAAATACAGTAGGCTTTTGAAACTTACGACCGATCCCAGCTTCTGCAATTTGCTCTGTACTCATTTTTGCCAAATCATAGGTTTGCCCAAAAAAAGCCGAACCTTCTGTCGGACGAGTTTTCCCTGTAATCACATCCATCAGCGTGGTTTTGCCTGCACCATTGGGACCAATGATGCAGCGCAGCTCACCTTCTTTGATATATAACGACAAATCATTTAATGCACGGAAAGAATCAAACCAGACACTGACTTTTTCTAAATACAAGGCAATGCCGTGACTGAAATCCGCACCCTGCTCCTTCGGTCGTCCATAGCCTTCAGCAGCATGACCGCCATGCGGTTGAACCCATTGATCACTCATTCGCTGCGCTCCTTTTTAAACCGCTCTAATAGCCCAATCACGCCTTTTGGTAGGAATATCGTTACCACAATAAACAGTGCACCTAAAATCAATAACCATGCCTCTGGATAAGCCACTGTGAAATAGGTCTTCACCCCATTGATTAAACCTGCACCCAAAATCGGTCCAATCAGCGTACCGCGTCCCCCTGCAGCCACCCACACCGCCATTTCAATCGAATTGACAGGGTTCATTTCACTCGGGTTAATAATGCCGACTTGAGGGACATACAGAGTGCCTGCAATCCCTGCGATCACGGCAGACAAGACCCATGCAGAGAGCTTGTACCATAAGGTGCGATAACCTAAATATTGCAAACGGTTTTCACTGTCACGAATTGCACCAAGTACGCGACCATAGGGTTTATTCATCAAGTGGCGTAAGCCGACAAAACAGACCAGCAAAGTCAGCGCAGTGAGGAAACACAGGGTTGCACGCATTGGTGCAGAGGTAATATCCATACCTAAGATGGTTTTAAAACCGGTAAAGCCGTTGTTACCGCCAAAGCCGGTTTCATTGCGGAAAAACAGTAGCGCCGCAGCAAAGGTCATGGCTTGGGTAATAATTGAAAAATACACGCCTTTAATTTTTGAGCGGAAGGCAAAGAAGCCAAAAATGAAGGCAATCAGTCCTGGGACCAAAACCACCAAAGCCAATGCCCACACGATATGTTCAGTACCCATCCAGTACCACGGTAGCTCGGTCCAACTCAAAAAGCGCATAAAGTCGGGTAAGCCATCGCCTGCTGCTTCACGCATGAGATACATGCCGAAGGCATAGCCGCCCAAGGCAAAGTACAGACCATGCCCCAAACTTAAAATGCCGGCATAGCCCCAAACCAAATCTAAGGCCAATGCCACCAAGGCGAGACACATAATCTTGCCAATGAGCGTGACCCAATACGCTGATAAATGCAGTGCTGAATCGGCTGGCAATACATGTAACCAAGGCAAAATCAGCAAAATGGCAAAGCACACGGCAATCGCCATACCGCTATAGGGTTTATCCGATAATAACGAAGTGATTTTCATGCGCTTACTCCACAAAACGGCCTTTGATGGCAAACAAACCTTGTGGACGTTTTTGAATAAACAAAATCACAAGAACCAGTAGAATAATTTTCGCTAAGACCGCACCCATGCCGATTTCCAGCACAGTGCCACTGACACCTAGACCTAAGGCAGCCAGTACTGCGCCCCATACTTGGCCAACACCACCCACCACAACCACCAAGAACGCATCAATAATATAGTTTTGTCCTAAATCAGGACCGACATTGCCGACTTGTGCTAAGGCACAACCTGCCAGACCTGCAAGCCCTGAACCTAAGCCAAAAGCCATCATGTCAATGCGGCTAGAACGGATACCTACGGCCTGTGCCATTTGACGGTTTTGCGTCACGGCACGAACAAATAAACCAAAGCGGGTTTTATTCAGCAAGTAAACCAGTAACAACAGTACCGCAACGGTAAAGCCAATAATGGCAATACGGTTATAAGGCAGCATCAGGCTTGGTGTCACAGCAATGCCCCCTGACAGCCATGAAATATTCGACACCTCAACGTTCTGCGCACCAAAAACCATGCGCACCAATTGCATCAAAATTAAGCTCACACCAAAGGTGGCTAATAGTGTTTCCAATTGACGGCCATACAAGGGACGAATAACGGTACGTTCAATCAACATGCCGATCAAAGCACTAACAAAAAATGCAGCAGGAATCGCGGCAATCAAGTACCAGTCGACATAGCTACTGAGATAACTCTTAAACAGGCTTTGCACCACATACGTGGTATAGGCCCCGATCATGATCAGTTCACCATGCGCCATGTTAATTACGCCTAGCAGACCATACGTGATGGCTAAGCCCAGTGCCGCAAGCAATAAAATACTGGCCGTGCTCAGTCCAGAAAAGACATGTCCAGTCCATTCACTGGCTTGAATACGGGTTTTAATATTGCTCTTGGCTTCTGTCAGTGCGGCTTTTAACTCGGGATGCAGATTGGCTTGTTGTAATTCCTGCTCCACCATTGCCAACACATCGGGACGGTTAGAATCTTGCAGCACTTTAGCCGCCTGTATTTTTTGTAATACATCGGGGTTTTGATAGTCTAAACGTGCTTTGAGCTGCGCTAAACGGGCTTTAACTTTGTTATTTTTTTCATTTAAATACAATTGATTAATATTTTTAACATCCAACTCAGCCAAGTTATTTTCTAAAATATCGATCGCATCTAAACGCTGGTTTAAATCATCCGATTGCAGCTTTTCTTTCGCTTGCGCAAACGTTAAGGCTTTACGAAGGGTATTCACCAAGGTGACTTGAGATAAATCGGCAGGCCAATCCGTCACGGTTTGCAAATCAGGATAGCTCAATAATTTTTCGTCAGTTTCTAAAATATAGGTTTGACCGCTTTGACCACTATATAACTGGTCTTTTTCGACCAATGCGGCCAACTGATCTAAGGATTCAATATCGCCCGGCCATTGATTGAGTAAGCTGCGGCGCTCGGTAAAACTCCCGCGAACAAATTGCTGAATGGCGTCACCTTGCTGCACAGATTGCACCGTAGACACCACATCCGCTGCAGTTTCTGCATGCACGATTTGCAGACAGAATAATTGGCTCAGGAATAGAAAAAGGATCGGGAAATTGCGTAATTTTTTCATCTTATAAGCATCCCTATTGAGTAATAGAACAACCCCATCTAGGGCTCACATCAAAACATGCCCACTACACAATGGCAGCAGGCATTTGGATTGAATTATTTCGGGATGTACGGGCTCCATGGCTCTGCAGCTATGGTTTTTGCGGTTTTGTGTACCACATCAAACTGACCATCGGCACGGATCTGACCAATCATGACTGGTTTATGCAAATGATGGTTCGACGCATCCATTTGCAAGGTATAGCCCGATGGCGCTTTAAATTCTTGGCCGGCCATAGCTTCACGCACTTTATCGACATCTGTGCTTCCTGCTTTTTCTACCGCTTGTTTCCACATATTGATGCCGACATAGGTAGCCTCCATCGGGTCATTGGTCACAAATTTATCGGCATTTGGCAGTTTGTATTCCACGGCATACTGCTTCATTTTATTGGTGAATTCAGTATTCACTGGATTTTTCACCGACATGAAGTAGTTCCACGACGCCAAGTGTCCGACCAGCGGCTTGGTATCGATACCGCGTAATTCCTCTTCACCCACAGAGAACGCCATCACTGGAATATCCGCAGCTTTGATGCCTTGGTTGCCCAATTCACGATAGAACGGCACATTTGAATCGCCGTTAATGGTCGAGATCACAGCAGTCTTTTTCCCTGCCGCAAACTTCTTCACATTGCCCACAATGGTTTGATAGTTGCTATGACCAAATGGGGTATATTCTTCCATGATGTCTGCATCGGCAATGCCTTTCGACTTCAAAAATGCACGTAAGATTTTGTTGGTGGTACGTGGGTAAACATAGTCTGTGCCCAATAGTACAAAGCGTTCTGCCTTACCACCCTCTTCACTCATCAGATATTCAACAGCAGGAATCGCTTGCTGATTCGGTGCTGCACCTGTGTAGAAAATATTTTTAGACTGTTCCTGACCTTCATACTGAACAGGGTAGAACAATAAGCCATTTAATTCTTCAACCACGGGTAAAACCGACTTACGAGATACCGACGTCCAGCAACCAAAAATCACGGCTACTTTGTCTTGGGTAATCAACTGACGGGTTTTTTCCGCAAATAGTGGCCAGTCCGATGCCGGATCCACCACCACAGGTTCTAGTTTTTTGCCCAATACCCCGCCATTGGCATTAATTTCATTAATCGCCATCAAGGCCGTATCTTTTAGAGAAGTTTCTGAGATCGCCATCGTGCCTGACAGCGAATGTAAGATCCCGACTTTAATAGTATCGCCACTTGCTGCAGCGGCTTTTGGTTCTGATGTAGCGCTTTCTGTTTTTTCTTCTGCAGGTTTTGAACAGCCCGTTAAAGCAATCGCCCCAGTCATCGTTGCCGCTAAAATACTTTTAGCAAATACATTGCGTTGAAACATTATTCACACTCCCAACCTAAGCTTGTAATTCACATTTTTAAAATGCATTTGTTGTCTTTCATCACAACAGAGCAATTCAATAACTGTGCCAAGCCTTATTTTTTATTTTGATTGAGTGCTTTTATTTATTTTTAAATGTTATTTTTCAAATAGTTACAATCATAAAATTTGCTTTTAATTTTTTATGGGTCGATTCAAAAATCGTAAAATCACCGCAAAGATGCATACAAACTTGTATCCAACATTTGACCTATAATTGAACAATTTTGCGACGTTTTTCAAAAAACACGGTGTTTTGGCACACAAATCATGCAGCTTTTCCTAAATTTGAAGCAAAAAAAAACCACTTGCGTGGTTTTTTCCTTGTTGCAATTTTAAACCGCTAAATCGGCCAAATTACCCTTCTGTTCCAACCAATATTTACGGTCTGAAGAGCGCTTCTTCGCCAATAATTTGTCGAGTAAACCTGAAGTAAACTGTACGTCATCCAAGTCCAGTTGCACTAAACGACGTGTATCGGGATCCATAGTCGTTTCACGCAGCTGACTCGCGTTCATCTCGCCCAATCCTTTAAATCGTGTGATTTGAGGATTTTTGGTTTTACATTTCTTTAAGATGCTTTCTAGTTCATCTTCATCCAAGGCATAGTGCACATCTTTATTGTCATCTATACGGAACAGCGGTGGCATCGCCACAAACAGATGTCCTTCCTCAACCAAAGTATGGAAATGTTTGACGAACAATGCGCAAAGTAAAGTCGCAATGTGCAAACCATCCGAGTCGGCATCGGCCAAGATACAAATCTTGCCATAACGGAGTTCTGACAAGTCATCACTGCCCGGATCTACACCAATCGCAATCGCAATATCATGTACTTCTTGCGATGCTAAGACTTCATCAGAAGACACTTCCCAAGTATTTAAAATCTTACCGCGGATCGGCATGATCGCTTGGAAGTTCTTATCACGTGCTTGCTTGGCAGAACCGCCCGCTGAATCCCCTTCCACAATAAACAGTTCAGATTCTTCTAAGGTATGGCCCACACAGTCAGCCAGTTTACCTGGTAAGGCTGGACCTGAAACGATCTTTTTACGTTCAACTTTCTTCGCAGCTTTTAAACGGCGACCGGCCTTGGCAATCACCATTTCTGCCAGTTGCATAGCAATATCGGAGTTTTGATTCAGCCACAGTGCAAAGGCATCTTTGGCAATATTTAACACCACACTAGAGGCTTCACGGCTTGAAAGTCGTTCTTTAGTTTGACCCGAAAATTGCGGCTCTTGGAATTTTAAAGACAGAATAAAGTTGACGCCATCCCAGACATCTTCGGCAGACAGCTTCATATTACGCGGCAATAAATTCCGTAATTCACAGAACTCACGAATCGCATCTGTCACACCCGAACGTAAACCGTTGACATGTGTACCGCCTTGCGCAGTTGGAATCAAATTGACATAACTTTCTTGAATCTGTTCGCCGCCTTCAACGTTCCAGCAAATGGCAAATTCAGCACTAGCACGTTCAGCTTCACCAGTCGCCACAAATGCAGGAACAGGAACGATGTCACGGTCTTGCAGTTCATCCATCAAATAGTCAACCAGACCATTTTCAAACTGCCATTCAATTTTTTCGTTATTGATTTGATCGACATAAATGATTTGTAGACCGGCTGCCAATACTGCTTTGGCTTTTAAATTATGTTTAAGTGCTTTTAAGGCAAATTTAGGCGAGTCAAAATATTTCGCTTCAGGCCAAAAATGCACGGTTGTTCCAGTCGCACGTTTGGCACATTTACCTTCTAAAACTTCCAGTGGCGCAACTGGCTCACCGTGTTCAAAGGCCATTTTATACAGGTTGCCATGACGTTGAACTTCCACCTCAACACGGTTGGACAATGCGTTGACGACAGAAATCCCCACACCATGCAAACCACCTGAAAATTGATAATTGTCTGTGCTGAATTTACCGCCGGCATGTAGTTTGGTCAGAATGATTTCAATCCCGCTTTGACCATACTCAGGATGGATGTCAACTGGCATCCCACGACCATTATCTTCAACTGACAATGAGCCATCTTTATACACTGTCACGGTAATTTTATTGGCATGTCCTGCAAGCGCTTCATCGACGGCGTTATCTATCACTTCCTGCGCCAAATGGTTTGGTCGTGTAGTGTCTGTATACATCCCCGGACGACGACGTACCGGATCTAGGCCAGATAAAACTTCAAGTGATTGAGCCGTATATTGCGTCACGTTGCAAAATTCCCTACTTTTTTGGTTAAAACATTTCTTCAAGCGCTACAGTATATGCTTTTTTATTAAAATGCATATCTCTTGCGATCAGCCGCCATTTTCTTAAACAATTTAAACGTCAAATGATGTCGTAACTGCCCATTTTTTGTATGTTGGATCTAGCTTTTCAGCATTTGTATTGGATCATTTTATTTAGGCATATTTTTGACAGCATCGGACAAAAACTGCAAGAGCATCGGTATTTTTTCTGCAAAATCATCCATGCCATGTGTTCCACCCACCTCAGTGATCAACATGGCCATGCCAGCTTGAGCCGCACTATAAAAACCAGCAGCATCTCGATAATCCAAGGTTTCATCACCTTGTTGGAGCAAGACCAACAGTTGATCTGCATTCTCAACCTTAGATACCGCCAAAGCCTGCATTTGATTGAGCTGTGCATCATCTAAGCACCACGTTTCAGTCACCTGATAGGGCAATGCCGTCTCGCCAAATAAGTCACGAAATAATTGCCATGGATAGACCGCAGGATTGATGAGCACCGCAGGAATATGATGCCGTGCCATCAACTGCGTCGCATAAAAGCCACCTAAACTGCTGCCCACCAAAACCACATCATCTAAACCTTCAATCAGCTCTGACATCTGCTGCATCACCTGTAGCGGTGGCATATTCAAATCTGGCAAATGCACATGCACACCATTTAAGTCTGCGCAATAGCGCCGCAATATCTGTCCTTTCACTGAATTTGAGTTACTTTGAAAACCATGCAAATACACAATATTCATCATTTTGATTCCAAATTGATCTTTAAATTGCTTTAAAAGTGGCATATAAGTGCTAACTGCGTCACATTTTTAAATTTGAATTTTTAGCAAAATTGTCAGACAAAAGGCATTCACCGACAGGTCTGTTATCGGTATTGTAAAAGCTGTTCGTGAGAATTGTATAAAATAAACAATGAAACTTCAGGCTATTCCAGTAATAAATACAATCGAGGGATAGCATTGAATGTAAGGATAGGAACATTATGCCTAGCTTAACACCATTGCATGAAACCTATTGTAAATGGGACCGCACACCACCCAGTCAAGCAGATGTGCTGGAAGGTTTGGCACAACTCGTGACAATGCGTTTTAGTGATGTCGTGCATGACTTGATCAAAAACATTCAACGTGAAATTTTAATCAGTATTTTTGGAATGAGCGAACAAGGCTCGAAAGCCTTTCATAAGCAGCCGACCATTGCACGGATTTACGAATTTTCTTACAACACCTTTTTCAATTATGGCAATTATTTACTCGCACCAACGCTGCGTAGCATTATTGAAAAATTCCCACGCTTACACGACAAACCGCTCACGCCGTCTTTACATTTTTTAGTGGGCGCGCTGAATGGGGTCTTGGGCGACTATTTACTGAAATATCACAACCCGATGGCCTTACCAATGGTGGTTTACGACCATTATGGTGCGGTACAAAAAGGCGAATTAACCGGTCGTATTACCCTGTTGATTCATGGGCTCTGCATGAATCATCTGTCATGGTCGACAGCCAAATATGGCGGCATTGGTGAAAAATTACTGTCACAACGTGACCACAACACCATGCTGTATTTAAATTACAACACGGGTCGTCGTATTTCGACCAATGGCCGCAGCCTTGCCAATACATTAGAAGATTTGGTTCGTCGCAACCCAGGTATTACCAGTATCGACTTAATTGGTCATAGTATGGGGGGCTTAGTGTCCCGTAGTGCCATTTTTTATGGCAAACAAAATATGTATCAATGGATTCATCAAGTTGAAAATCTAGTCTGCTTGGGCTCACCACATCATGGTGCGGTACTTGAACGTGTCGGATTTCATTTGCAAGATCAATTGGGGCGTTTCCCCTTGGTCAAAATCGTAGGTCACGTGGTGAATATTCGCAGTAACGGCATTTTAGATTTGCGCTATGGCAGCGTGCGTGATGACGATTGGGAACATAATGATGTCCGCATTGGACTCATGGACGACAACCGTAAACCTGCCCCGATTCCATCACATATCAATACCTACCTCGTGGCAGGGACCATTGAATATGAACATCGTCGCAATAAAACGCGACATGTGATTGGAGATTACTTGGTCAGCGTGAAAAGTGCCTTAGGGGAACACCCAAATGCACGTTATCAGCTTAAAGTGCCAGATTCACATAAAGCGATTTTTTATGGCCTGAACCATTTTGAAATTCAGCATCACCCTCAAGTGGCCGAGCAAATCGTGCATTGGTTCTATCCAAACAATGACGATAAAGCTTGTGATCATATCTATGAATTTATGATGGACTTGGAAAGTATGGAAGGCATTGCCCTAACCTAAAGTAAAATTTCTACCATGTGTATGCGTAAAAAAAGCCCTCAACTGAGGGCTTTTTTTTACATCATAGAATTAAAATTTATCACGTAAACGTGGCACTGGTTTGCTTGGGTATTTACGCAATAACTGCCAAAGACTAAGCAAAGTTAAGACTGCAAAAAACACCAATGACCAAACCGGTAAGGATTGTCCCAAGAAGGTCCAATCCACTTTGGCACATTCACCAGAGCCGGTCAGTACTTGCTCAAAGACCGATTTTAAAGGCAGCGTTTCTACCCAATAATCCAGTCCTGGGCCACAGCTAGGTACTTTGTCTGGCGGTAAGTTTTGCAGCCAAATATGACGCGCAGCCACCCCAGCAGACCATAGAATTGATAGTGTCCCCAACAATGCGTAAATGCGTTTACCCCAATTCGATGCTGGATTGTGAATCAATGCAATCAATGAAATGATGCCGAGTCCAATCAAACCAATACGTTGGAATACGCATAACGGACAAGGTTCTAAGCCTTGTACATGTTCTAAAAACAGCGCAAAAGACATACCGATCACGCTGGCTAAAAACAACAAACCACTCACGAAGCGGAAACTCCATTTCATGGTAAATCCTCTTAAAATTTTTTATCTAAAGTTTTTCAAATATTCTTCAAAACTCAAGGTGCAGTCTTGCTCAAGTTGAGCCTGTTTTTCTAAAGACTGCTCAGCAGCTTGTGCAAAATATGCTGCAGTTTCAGGGCTCAAAACATGCTGCTCATACACTTCAGCATGTTGTAAGGCCATAAAGCTACCAAAGCCCCAAGTTCCACCTTGTTCTAAAGTATCGCTAATCATACGTGCCGACAATGTTTCATCGACTTCATCGATGCGTGATTGCATCACAGCCATTGCCTGAGTGTAAATATCTGTATTGTAAGAATCATCCAGCAATTCAGCCAACGGTTGCATCGCTGCAACATGTGTACGACACCATGTTTCAATTGGAATCGCTTGGCCTTGCTGTAAAATCACTGCGTTTGGCGCACGGCCACGGTTTACTACTTCAGCCTGATTTTTCTCAATTTCATTTTGTTCGGCATCTAACAATGCTGGGCTGTCTTGCAATAAACAGTATAAAGCCACCACTTCGAGCAAGCCTGCCGTGTCTTCATTGATCCCAATTGGGCTATAAGGATTGACGTCTACTGCGCGTAATTCTACATAACCCACACCACGATTTTGCAGGGCTTCAGATGGTGTTTCACCATCCTGTGGCACTTGTTTCGGACGAACCAAACTGTAGTATTCATTTTCAATTTGCAACACGTGGTCATTAATTTGAATCGGTTCACCCTGTTCATCATTTAAACCTAAATGACTAAATGCGGCATACGGGGTATGCACCGCTTTTTGCAAACCTTCCAAATATGCCTGAATGTCGTTGTAGTGAATCCCTAACTGTTTTTGTGCCGAATTTTGATAACCAAAATTTCCCATACGCAGCGCCGTTGCATAGGGTAAAAATAGCGTGCCTTTTAAGAGCGGTAACAGCTGATGTTCACGTCCAGTCATAAAACATTTACACACCGACGGGCTCGCCCCAACCAAAAACATCACCAATGGCGTTAAACGAATAAAATTACGGATCAGGCCGAAATAACGATGACTGCGATAATCTTGTAAGCTCAATGCTTTGAGAGCATCGTCAGTTTCGTGTTGTTGTAGTGCTTCAAAGAAATGATCTGGGAAGGATAAATTATAATGCACCCCTGAAATGGTCTGCATCCGGCGACCATAGCGCACCCCTAAACCACGACGGTACAAGGTTTTAAAACGTCCTATATTCGAGCTGCCATATTGCGCTAAACGAATACTGTCTTCGTCTTTATCCAACATGCATGGCATCGACAATGGCCAAAGTTTTTCACCATGTTCTAAATGCGTATGTGCAACAGCGTGAATATCTTGCAGATAATTCAACGCCTCGGTAATGGTTTCTTTTGGCGGCGTGATAAATTCCATTAAAGCTTCAGAATAGTCTGTCGTAATATGCGGATGAGTCAAAGCCGCACCCAAGGCTTGGGGATGGTCGGCCTGAGACAAGAAACCGTTGCTTTGCATACGTAAGCTTTCACGCTCAATACCGCGCAACATTCCTTTAATCAGCGAAGAATCTACCCAAGTCGGTAAAATGTCTTGAGAGGTCGATTCGGGTTGACTCATTGCTATCTCGCTTAAATGGAAGAAACTACTAAAATAAAATCATCAGTTTATATCAGTATAACGCGATTTGAAGTGGGCATATGACCCACTGTATAGTTTTGAGACAAACCGTGATTTTATTTTGGCAATTTTTTATCACAAACTTACTCTATATGACATTTGAAATTTGTGATTTTATAAACAAATATATGCTAATAATGCTTAAAACTTATGAATTATCAAGATATTCTCGAATTTTGGTTTAACCCAGAAAATCAGCCCAATTGGTTCGCTAAAAGCAATAATTTTGATGTTTTAATCGAAAAAAAGTTTAAAGACATCCATCAAGCGGCCAGTCAAGCAGAACTATGGCAATGGCGTACTACTGCCGAAGGTCGCTTGGCTGAAATTATTGTTTTAGATCAATTTTCTCGAAATTTATTCCGTGACTCTGGCTTGGCTTTTGCCCAAGATGCACTGGCTTTGGCACTTGCCCAAGAAGCTATCGCGCAGGGTTTAGATCTACAATTAAGCCCTGAACAGCGCTCATTTTTATATATGCCCTTTATGCATAGCGAATCGACAAAAATCCATCAAAGCGCGTTAAAATTATTTGAGCAACTGGGCAATCCGATCAACTTAGAATTTGAAAAAAAGCATAAAGTGATTATCGATCGATTTGGACGTTACCCGCATCGCAATGCGGTATTGGGCAGAACATCTACAGCAGAGGAATTGGAATTTTTAACCCAGCCCAATTCTAGCTTTTAATTGACGGCTTTTGGCCAGTATCTCCCCTTGCCATGAACCGACTGAACAGGAGTATGCGCATGAACAAACTCATTATCGCAGCAGCCATGACCGCAGCACTGGGCTTCACCGGCTGTGCAAGCACCCCATCGAAGCCTTTAACCTTCGAACAATTGGGTCGTTATACTGCAACGCCATTAAATGCTCAAAGCTATCGGATTAGCTTCCAAGCTAGACCCAATATGAGCTATGGCACTGCCGAAGAAATCACCTTGGTTAAAGCCGCTCAAACCACCCTACACAATGGCTTTCAATATTTTAAAGTCATGGATGACCCAAGTAATCGGAGTCAAAAACCGCCGCGCCAAGCAGTGATTTACCCAGACCCTATGCCTTATCCATATGGCTATTACCGTCGCCATCCCGGCTTTTGGCCAAGCCCGTTTTATGACGTTCCACAGGTGGTCACACTCGATCCAACTCAAGTTTCCTACAGTATTACTTGCTATAAAGATCGTGCCAAAGCCCCTCAGGATGCCTTTGATGCTCGCTTGATTTTGCAGTCACTCGGGGCTAAATATGGTCTAGACAGCGAAGGAAATCCTTTGCCTGTAGCCGCTGAGCCTGCCACCAAATAAGTCAACCCATAGAGACCCGATCATTGATGAACCCAACTGAACAGCCCGCTGTTTCACCCAGTCTGCAACGCAGTAAACGCTTTGCCACCATTGCTTTGGTGGTGGCGGTGCTGGCGTGGATTGCATTGATGATCGCAGCTAAATTGCTGCCTGAATACGTCTGGCTTATTCATATTTTGATGCTTTCAGCAGAAGCTGGCGTGGTTGGTGGTTTGGCAGACTGGTATGCGATAACTGTCTTATTTCGCAATCCTTTTGGTCGGATTCCGATTCCCAAATTTTTACGTGACCACACTGAAATTATTCCACGCAATAAAGCACGCATTGCCGAGTCGATGGGCCGCTTTGTTCAGGAAAATTTTCTTTCACCTCAAGTGGTTGAAAAAAGCTTAGCGGAGACGGATCTCTCACTTGCCGTCGGGAAATGGTTGGCCAATCCGCACAATAATGCGCAAGTGACCCAAGTCATTCAGCAAACGGTACCGAAAATTTTCGAATTTGTCGGTCAGGAACAAATTGGACGATTTATCCAAAATAACAGCGTGCAATGGGTACGCAATACGCAAGTCAACCATCTTGCCAGTGAAATGCTACGGGCAGTTTTAGAAAATGACTTCCATCAAGATGTCCTGCAACGTGGACTGGATTTAGCCCATGATTGGATGCTACAACACCCTGAACAAACCCGTGATTTATCACGTCAATTGTTTAAAGAACTTGGAGTTTGGAAGCTCGCCAAAGGTGCGAGCTGGATTGGTATTGATGTACAGCAGCGAACCATTGATTCACTGGTCAGTCGTGTCGAGTCCATGCTTGCCGACCATGAACATCCGTGGCGCCGTAAAATCGAGGACATGGCACAGCAGCTTATGCAGCAACTGGCGGACAATCAGAGTGTTGCCAGCCAACGCCTAAATAGCACCAAAGATGCCATGCTCGATAGTCCACAAATGTTGAATTTTATCAGTGGTGCAGTGGTGATTTTATGCGATGCGATTCGTTCTGATTTAGAAAAACCCGAC
Source organism: Acinetobacter sp. YH12049 (assembly GCF_013419875.1). Classification (NCBI taxonomy): domain Bacteria; kingdom Pseudomonadati; phylum Pseudomonadota; class Gammaproteobacteria; order Moraxellales; family Moraxellaceae; genus Acinetobacter; species Acinetobacter sp. YH12049. The sequence goes on from NZ_VOZH01000010.1 coordinate 99,202, forward strand.
TCTGGCATTGCACAAAACCTACGTGTCGCCATTCAACAAGTAGGCGAAAATCTTGTCTCTAACGTTGCTGTACGCCAATTGCTGAATGAAAAAATGAGTGATATTGCCATCAATCTCTCCGACCAATACAGTGAAAAAGTCATTCGGTTTATCAGTGAACGTATACACGAATGGGACTCACGTGAAATGATCGATAAGATCGAAAACGAAGTCGGTGGCGACCTGCATATGATTCGAGTCAATGGTGTCGTGGTCGGTGGTTTTATTGGCCTTGCACTGGGGGTTATTCGTGCCTGTGTAGAATGGCTGCTTTAGCCGCCCGCTACAGTCCTTCTCACAGGAGATAGGTCGTAGGTTTGAGCTTTATGCGTAGAACCGTTAAACTTTGCCGATCTGAAAATTTAATAGAACAATAAAATCTATGCATTTACCTGCCATCTATACCCTACCTTTCATTATTATTATCAGTAGCTTAAGTGCTTGCCAGACCATTTCCAAAACCAGCAGCACAGTCAGTGACAAAGTGATGGGCATGCTCGGTAAAGAAAAAGCCCCTGAAATCGATAAAAAAGGCACGGTCGATATCAGCAAAAGTACCCAACAACAGTTAGAAACCCTACTGACCAATATGCCGAAAAATCAGTGGGTCTATATTGAAAATGATCAACAAGGTACGTCTACCCTCAAAAATAAATCGGCAGATAATTTCACCTTGAGCCTCAAATTGAATTGCAAAATCAGCACTCAGCGCCCTACTTTCAGTTTAAGCAATGCAGATGGCCAAGACATCCTAAAAGCACATGACACGAATGTGGGGCAAATTCAAATTTTGCTCGACAATAAAAACTTTGGAAATCCGTTTGAGACAGCCCATCAGCAAAAGTTCCAAAACTTTAAAACCGCTATCGCTCAAGCTAAAGTCATCAAAGTGTTTAATGCCTCAAAACTCTATACCTTCCAAAACAACAAAGCCGAGTTACTCTCTAAAGCCGTAAGTTGTCGCGATAGCTTATAAATATTCAAGGCAAAATGCAGTAAGTCACCTTTTGACTCAGCTGTGACTTACATGCAGGCTTATTTTGCAGGTGGCTGTGGCCCTGACATATCGACCAACAGGCCTGTAAATTTTCGAACAAACGGCAATAAAATCAGCACAATGGGAAAAGCAATTGCCCAAGAAATCATCCAATTATGCAGCCATAGGGTAAGAAATCCCTCAAACCACCCTAAATTTCTGAGCATATTAATAAACGAAATAATGCCGCTCATGAGACAAGACAAAATAAACGGCACGATAATCAGCGCCCAGCGTGCAGCTAACTTCGGCACATTGCCAAAAATTTTAGGGGTGGGTTGTGACATGTCCATATACTCAAGCAGTGATCCTGAATCGCTAAACCACTTATATCGTTTTACTTCGATATAAGCAATGCTTCACTTTTATCGAATATTTTTTATTCGCAACAAATGGGTTCACCTAAAGAGCCTGAAATTTGCTATATTTACCGTTTTTCTGCGACATTTATTTTTCGACTGATTATGAATACGGCAATACAAGCAGCGCTCGATCATGCAGTGCAATCCCTTCAAGCTGAAGGTGTACTCCCAAATGACTGGAACAATACTAGCAATTTGACCCGAACCAAAGACCGAAGCCACGGTGACTTTGCGTCAAACATTGCCATGATTGCCTCTAAAGCTGCAGGTATGAAGCCGCGTGATTTAGCCGAAAAAATTCTGGCAAATCTTCCAGAAGTCGCAGATATCAGCAAAGCAGAAATTGCAGGTCCTGGCTTTATTAACTTCTTTTTAAATGCTGACCAACGATTTGCTGTCTTAGACCAAATTCAAGCTCAGAAAGATCAGTTCGGTCGTACACAGGCCAATGCTGAAAAACGTGTTCAAGTGGAATTCGTTTCAGCTAACCCAACGTCTAGCCTACACGTTGGTCATGGTCGTGGCGCAGCTTACGGTATGACCGTTGCCAATCTTCTTGAAGCAACAGGTGCCAAAGTTGACCGTGAATACTATGTCAACGATGCTGGTCGTCAAATGGATATCTTGGCGACATCGACTTACTTGCGTTATTTAGAATTGACCGGTCAACAACTGGTCTTCCCTAAAAATGCATATCAAGGCGACTACGTTAAAGAAATCGCACAAAGCATTATCGACAAAGATGGCGATGCTTATGTACGCCCTGTTGCCGACATCTACAAAGATGTTCCTGAAGATGTGCAATATGCTGCTGAACTTGATAGCGAAGGCAATAAAGTCGTTGTTTCAGGCGATAAAGAAAAACACATTGATGGCCTAATTCATAATTCACAAAACCATTTGGCTGCGGGTTACCGTGTGTTCCATCAAGCCGCGCTGAAAGCCATTCTTGATGACATTAAAGATGACCTCGGTGAATTTGGCGTGACTTTCAATCAATGGTTCAGCGAAGCAACCTTGACTGAAAAAATTGATGAAGCATTACAAATGCTCGATCAACGTGGTTTCTTATACGAAAAAGATGGCAACATCTGGTTCAAATCAACTGAATTTGGTGATGAAAAAGACCGTGTTGTGAAACGTCGTAATGGTCAAACTACATACTTCGCATCTGACATTGCTTATCACTTAAATAAACTGCAACGCGGCTATACCGATATCGTGGATATCTGGGGTTCAGACCACCACGGTTATATCGCACGTGTGAAAGCAGCGATTGATGCGCTTGGCTATGATTCTAAAAAATTGACGGTGCTTTTGGTTCAATTTGTGAGCCTATGGCGTGGCGGCGAGATGGTTCAAATGTCATCTCGTTCAGGTCAATTCGTGACTTTACGTGACTTACGTAAAGAAGTGGGCAACGATGCTGCTCGTTTCTACTACGTCATGCGTAAATCAGAACAACACATTGACTTCGACTTAGACCTTGCTGTGTCTCAAAGTAAAGACAATGCGGTGTACTACATCCAATACGCACACGCACGTATCTGCCGTATGCTCGAAAAAGCTGCTGCGACAGACGTTCAATTCTCTGCTGAAGCTGCACGTCAATTTGCAGCTAAACTTGAGTTAGAAGCTGAAACTGAAGTTCTTGCTAAACTTGCGGCTTACCCTGAAATTGTGGTTCGTGCAGCAAACAGCTATGAACCACACCAAGTGGGTAACTACTTGAAAGAGTTGGCGGCGTTGTTCCATGGTTGGTACAACGAAAATAAAGTCTTGGGTGATGATGCAGAACTGACTCAAGCTCGCTTATTACTGTCTGTAAACGTACAGCAAGTTTTACGCAATGGTCTTGAATTATTGGGTGTGAGTGCGCCTGAATCAATGTAAGCCATTCTTAGTATACGTTAGAATCCGTCCATGTATGAACCATATACATTGACGCCTATACAGGCTCTTTATGAGCCTGTATTTTCATGGATATTCAGTCATCTTTTAATGAAAACTTGAAGATGTTGAAATTGTGAAAATTAAACATAAACAGCATGACAGTCATGTAATATATAATAATCAGAACTTGGTTTTGGGTCAGTTCCTACTAGGTTCGTAACAATTACAATTAAAGAGGTTTCCTCGTGTTTGGAAAAACGCAACGCGGTGTATCAGAGCGGCCAAATCAGCCTAAAAAACCATTGATTCCTGCATGGTTAGGTACACTTGTGATCATTTTAATCGTGTTGAGTTTCTTGGTGGCCTTGATGTTATGGAAACCATGGGAGCCGGTAAAACCGAAAGGTCAAATTACCTCTGAACACTACCAAGAAGAAACCAATAAAGACTATCGTTTCTACGACCTATTGCCTCAGCAACAAGTGACGCCAATTCCTGAACAAGCTGTTCCAGAAACCGAAAATAAAGAAACGGTGGTGATTGTTGATGCACCAGAACAAAAGCCAGTTGAAACCACAGAGCTTGGACTAGAAACCACAGAAACTGCGCCTGTTGCTGCAAGTTATATTCTGCAAGTGCGCAGTTATGATGATCCTGATCAAGCCGATGCACGACGTGCTGAAATTATTTTGAACGGTTTATCTGCCGATGTGATTCAAAGTAATGAAAACGGCAAAGTTTGGTATCGCGTTGTGTCTGGCCCCTATGATTCACAAGAAGCTGCTGTGATTGCACAGCAAACTTTACGTCATAGCAGTATCGACTCGATTGTCGTAAAACGCTAAATTTTGAAATTAAAAAAAAGCGCCTGATGGCGCTTTTTTTTATTCATTCCTTTAATAAAGGGAGGTTAGAAGGGATTCTTTTTTGAATACATCAGCTTAGCTCAAAAACCTCTCCCTAACCCTCTCCTAAAGGGACAGGGAATTCATTAAATGGTATGCCCTAAAGCTTCGCCCATCACCACAGTCGAGTTGGCTTTAAAGGTCGCATCCCATTGCATTTTGTTTTCTTCAAACAACACAACCGCTGTTGAACCTAAATAGAAACGGCCCAATTCTGCACCTTTTTCTAAGAATAAATCGTGTTGATTCAGTTCCAAACGCCCTGTCGGTTTAACTTTACCTGTAGCCACGGTTTCAATACCTGCCACGATCATTGCACCTACCAGTACAACCGCCATACGACCAACTTCTGTATCAAATAAGCAGACCATGCGTTCATTGCGAGCAAATAAACCCGGAATATTTTCAGCAGTGGTTTGGTTTACAGAGAATAATTCACCCGGTACATACAAAGTTTCTGTCAATGTCCCTGCAAATGGCATATGTACACGGTGGTAGTCTTTTGGTGACAAATAAACCGTAGCAAACTGCCCATTTTTAAAGGGTTCAGCCAATTGTGGATCGGCAATCAGGTTTTCAACGGTGAACTTCTGCCCTTTGGCCTGAAATACGTCACCATTTTCAATTTTACCTAGTTGTGAAATCGCACCATCTGCGGGTGAAACAACACTGTTGGCATTTGCATCAACTACACGTACGCCTTCTTTTAAAGAACGAGTGAAAAATTCATTGAATGATTTAAATTTCAGGGCATTACTTTGCTCAGCAATCGACATGTCGATGCCATACTGTGCTTTAAATGCGGTAATCACAGCATTTTTCACCACAGGGTTTTCACTCGCAGCCAATTTACCGACGATACGTGATAATTTGTGCTGTGGAACAACACGCTGAGCTTGAATAAAAATTTGTTTTTTTAACTGAGATGTAAGGCTCAAGACGGCAACTCTCCGGTGATCACAGGACTATCGAGTCGGTTGCCCCACTCGCTCCACGCACCATCATAAGCTCGAATATTCCAACCGAGTAAACGTCCCAGTATATAAGCTAGGCCCGACCGATGATGGGACTGACAATATACCACCACAGGTTCGTTTAAATTGAATCCCAATTGTTCTAAGCGTTGTTGTGTGCGTTCTAAAGGATGCAATTTTAAATGATTTTCCCGGTTAAGGGCAGTACTCCATTCGAAATGTCGTGCCCCCGGAATGTGACCGCCGCGTCGCGCAGCCAAACGTAGGCCTGTATATTCATCTTCGGTACGGCAGTCCCATACTTGGATCTGCTCCTGCTGCACACGAGCCAATAGCTCATCATAATCTGTTTGATACTGAGCACGCGCCTCTGCACTTACTTCAACCAATGGGCTCACGGGTTCAAATTGCTCAATTTCAGACGAGGTCGGTAAGCCTGCCCCAAGCCAAGCATGGATGCCACCATTGAGGAGACTGGTATTTTCAAAACCGAGGCAATGTAAGTTCCAAATCAGTCGACCAGCCCATGCCCCACCTTCATCGTCATACACTACTACATGATGTTCTGGACTGATATTCAGATAGCGAATGAGCTGTTCTAAGCCAGCTTGGTCAGGTAATAGCCCCATCGCTTGTTCTTCTTGGCGCACTAACAGTTTCGGCTGCACATGCAGTGCATGTGGAATATGCAATTGGTCATAAACCGAACGACGACTCAAATCGACGATCCGTAGTTTTTCATTACCAAGATGTGGAACCAATTCTTCCGCTTCAATCAGCAGACCAAAATTCAGTGTAGATGCTGTCATCGTTGTTCGTGTTGTATTTTGTGCGATTAAATTCGATCTTAGCATAAGTCATTTTCACTATTATTCTGAATTTTTGCATTCCTTTAGCAATATTTTAGATATAAAAAAGCCGAATCATTGATTCGGCTTTTTTATTTTTATCTAATGCTGTGTTTAAGCGCTAACTTCAGAGATGTCAAACACCTGACGTAGATACGCTAAGAAAGTATCATTATCCGTCATGGTTTTACCCGGACTATCTGAAATTTTTGCCACAGATTGACCATTACATTCAACCAGTTTCAGTACGATATTCAGCGCAGTTTGTCCCATATCATTGGTCAAGTTGGTGCCAATACCAAAGCTAACTTGGAAACGGTCTTTGAAGTAATTATGCAAATCCCACGCTTTTTCGATATTTAGACCATCACTAAAGGTCAGCATTTTACTTTTGCTATCGACTTTAAGCTTTTTGTAATGTGCATAGGCTTTATCGCCCCATTCATACGGGTCGCCACTGTCATGACGTAAACCGTCGAATAGTTTGGCAAAGTACAAATCGAAGTCACGTAGGAACGCATCCATACCGACAACGTCCGTTAAGGCTATTCCTAAGTCACCGCGGTATTCCTGCACCCATGTTTCTAGCGCAGACTTCTGGAAGTTACGTAGACGAACATCAAGCGCTTGGAATGCTTGTAGGAACTCATGCGCCATCGTACCAATTGGAGTAATGTTCAAGTCTTTGGCAATCAGAACATTACTTGTACCGCGGAAAATATACGGTGAAGCCTGATTTAATTCTTCAATTACATGCTTTTGCCATGCATAACTATAACGACGACGCGTGCCAAAATCAGAGACCAAGAATGGTGGATCATTTGGATTTTGCCGTGCTTCATACTGCTTCAGCAAGGCAATCTTATGTTGCAAACGGCGCTCACCTTCGGCTAAAACTTCTGGTGTACGAATACGTTGGAAATATAATTCATTGACGATGGCTAAAACAAAGATTTCAAACATCATCGCTTGAACCATTGGGCCTTCTACCCAAATGTCCAGTCGACCTTCATCATCAATACCCGCTTTAATAAAACGGCGTTTAAGCTGAAATAATTCAAGATAATCAACAAAATCGCTTTTAATAAAACGTAAACTGCGTAAATACTGCAATTCATCTTCTTTAAACTTCAACTGACAAAGCATGTCGAGCTGCATGTTTAAATCATCCAAAATTTCAACCAGTGGATAGGCTGTATCATCCAAGTTACGGCAACGAAAGTGATACACACTATGGGTTTGCGGAAATTTGTGTAACACCACCTGAAGCATGGTGAATTTATACAGATCTGTGTCTAATAAGGATTGGATGATTGGAGACATAAAGACTTTCAGTTTTTATCAACTCTTTGCATTAAAGCATACTTTATTGATAAAAAGCCGATTGATTTAGTGGAATAACTTATAAATCACCGCGATTCATCGACTTTTTTCAATTTTTTTGCTGAAGCTGAGCGCGATCAAGCTCACTATTTTTTGAGTAACTGTCGATATTTTTCTTCTTGACCAAATTCACGCGCAAACTGTTCTGCAGTCTTTTGCCCCATTTTTTTGGCATTTGCATCGCAATCCACTTGGCGTAATTGCTTTGCAATCGCCCATTCTAATTTAAACATGGCACCCATCAATGCGGTGTTGCCTTTATTGTCACGTGCGCAGCGGTCTGCACCTTGTTCTAGCAAACGAGTCACAATATTTTGATGACCATAATAGGTCGCCATCATCAGTGGTGTAAAACCCGAAGCATTGCGCACATCGACCGGAAAACCGTGCTTAAGAAATTCATTGATGACTTCTTCATTGCCAGTTTTGGCTGCAGCAAAGAAAATTGCGATCAATTCCTGTTGTGAGGTCATCTGATCGCTTGCAGTTGCTTTAGCGGGGGAGATATCTTCCGCGATTGCCACGTTTGCGAATGCGGAACCAAACGCTAGAAGACTGGCTAAAGTCAAATGTTGCATAACTTTCATGATGAACTCCAACAGAAATCGAATGTAGAATTGAATTGGAAACAATTCATTTCATTAAAAAAAATGAATATTTAAGGAGTGCCTATGAAACTCCCCCTAGGGTGCAGGAAAGGTATGGAGCTTCATAGGACTTTTTTGAGGTAACGTTCTAGACCCTAGTTACCAATCCTTCCGACTGATCGAAATTAGTCTTTCAGTTGTGCTGCTTTAGCTTTTACAATTGCAAGGTTGCCGTTTACTGCTTTAGTCATACGCATACCGTAGTCTGCATCTGCTTTGTAGAAGTAAGACAACATGATGTGCTTGGTTTCAGAATCTTTTACGTTGCCAAGATCCGCAGCCAAGTTCATGATTAAATCGTCTTTTTCTTTGGCAGTGTATGAACGGTAAAGCTCACCCGCTTGCTTGAAGTTTTGCTCTTTGGTACCGATCTGTTGAACTGTGCCTGTCAGCGGAGTTTGAACAGCGCGTGCTTTCTCAGTAGCAGCTTTAGGCTCTTTACGGCTTGGCTCGTAGTTCACGTTCGATGAAGTGCCGCCAACATTCATAGAACCATCCTGGTTGTTGTTGTTAACAGCAACAAGCGGACGGTTGACTGGAATTTGCTGGTGATTCGCACCCAAACGGTACATTTGAGTATCTGAGTAAGAGAAGATACGGCCTTGCAGCAGACGGTCTTCTGATGGCTCGATACCTGGAACTAAGTTACCTGGAGCCAATGCCACTTGTTCAGTTTCATTGAAGAAGTTTTTTGGCATACGATTCAGCGTTAAAGTCCCCACTTTGGTTTCTTTCACTAGATCTGTAGGCCAGATTTTTGTTGGATCAAGCGGGTCAAAATCAAAGCTGTTTAAATCTTTAGGATCTAACACTTGGATATAAAGATCCCATTTCGGGAATTTACCAGCATTGATGTTGTTATAAAGATCGTTAGTCAAGTGGTTGAAATCTTTACCTTGTTGCTCAGCAGCTTCTTTAACGTTCAGACCTTTCACACCTTGTTTAGAGCGGAAGTTGAATTTAACGTATTTGTATTCGCCTTTGTCGTTATAAAGCTTGTATGCATGCACACCAAAACCATCTTGCTCACGGTAGCTAGTTGGAACACCTTGGTTACCATACACATAAGTCAACATGTTGGTTGCCCATGGTTGGCTAGACAAGAAGTCAAATACGCGGTTTGCGTCTTGAACGTTGTTGATTGGGCTAGGCTTCATGGCATGGATGAAGTCAGGGAATTTGATCGCATCACGGATAAAGAATACTGGAGTTTGGTTACCCACTAAGTCCCAGTTGCCTTCTTGTGTATAGAACTTGATCGCAAAACCGTGCGGGTCACGTAAAGTTTCTGGAGAATGTTTACCGTGAATTACAGTCGAGAAACGTAAGAAAACTGGAGTCTTGGTACCTGCTTTGAACAATGAAGCAATGGTTAGATCAGATAAATCTTTAGTTGCAACGAATTCACCATACGCACCTGTACCACGGGCATGTACCACACGCTCAGGAATACGCTCACGACCAAAACGTTGTAATTTTTGAACCAATTGTACGTCTTGAAGTAGAACTGAACCATTTGGACCCGCAGTAATCGAGTTTTGGTTATCGCCTACTGGTGCACCATTGTCTTTAGTTAATAGCGCTGCTTGAGTCGCCGCTGTTGCTGTTGCTAACATCGCAACCAATAAAGAACGCTTAAACATCGTCTTAATCTCTCTGTTAAATACCTTTCCTGCCCCGCAAAGATACTGGCATTCAATAAATAGATAAAACAGATTATTTTTATAAATTCAATCGCATTATTAGATTTATAAAAAATATACAGTTCATTTTCAAATGTTTGAGCCCAAAAATTTCTACACATCGCCTCGTAAGAATGCTGTCTTTGCTACAATCCCTGCCCTATGTTCAATTTTCTACTCGGAAGAAGTTATGCGGGCCTTGTTACAACGTGTTTTAGAAGCCAAAGTGGTGGTCGATGGTGAGATCACGGGTGAAATTAATCACGGTATTTTGGTGTTTTTAGGCCTTGGCAAAGCTGACGATTTAGAAAAAGGCAAAAAGCTGATTGATAAGATCTTGAAATACCGCTTTTTTGATGATGAACAAGGCAAGATGGGCTGGAATGTCAGTCAAGCCGGCGGCGGTATCCTCTTGGTGTCTCAATTTACCCTGATGGCGCAAACGCAAAAAGGCCTGCGCCCCGATTTTGGCCCTGCCATGCCGCCAAACGATGCCAAAGCACTGTATGAACAGCTGGTCGATTACACCAAGAGCCAATATGACCATGTACAAACAGGCATCTTTGCTGCCGACATGAAAGTGCATTTGGTTAATGACGGTCCAGTGACCTTTAATTTAGAAGTTGAATAACAACTGAAGCATAAAAAAAGCCCTCAAAAGAGGGCTTTTTTTTAATCCTTCCACTAAAGGAGGAGAACAAGGCGTAAATCTTACTTACCTGTTTTTTCTTTAATAAACGCACGTGCGATTTTGATTTTTTCTTTAACCGGTTTTGGAAGTTTAGGTGGAATTAACTTCGCCACTTGGTTAAACCAAACCAAAAGCCCAAAATCACCTTCCATTTTAATACTGCCATTTTGCATACCCGTCATGAATGCAGTTGGGTCACCTTTCATCAGGGTTTTTACGCCCTGTTCGCTGTCCGCAAATTGCAAAATAAAGTCGGCTTTTTCAGCATCACCTGAAACAGTATCAATCTGTCCATTATTTACAATAATTTGACGTGCAACACCCAAATCCGTACCGATTTGAATGCGAAATTGACGTTCATGAACCAATTCAATGAATTTAGGGCTAGTACGTGCAAGCTGTTTCATACGAAGCGCTAAACCTGCCACGAGTAAATCAAGTGGATCCGTACTGACATCAACTAAAGGTAGTTTTACGACAGGAATTGATGATAGTTTCATGACTTAAAGCCTATTGTAATTGTTGGAAAATTGACTGGCTTCATCCTACCATAACTTGGCTTTTGAGAAGTAAGGCTTTGTATCTCAAATCGGACTAATGCGTTCATAAAAAAATGCGCCCTTAGGCGCATTTTCATTGAAATTTTGTTCTGGCACTTATCGGCTCGAACATTGCTGTTCTTCATCATATACAGGCGTGTGCTCTATACATTGGCGCTTTGCCATCGCACGCTCTGCACGGCGGTCTTCACGTAACAATACTAAAGTGAATACCACCATTGCGGCCATTAATGCCGTTAAATAACTATAAGTTACTGATAATTCAAACATGGTTTGTGTGCCAAATCGAATCACTTCAATGAGTCCCCACACCAGCATCCCCGCCAGCATAAAACTTAACCAGCGACGATAAGGCGAGAAGAAAACAGCAATCACAGCCGCCGATACCAAGCTCAGGCCAACGATTGTTGCTAAATTCGCTGTTAACATAAAAACCTCCGTCATTTGACAGCTGACATCTCTTGTCTTACAGGATGCTGAGCCGTCTCACTACTGTATCTTCAGTAAATAGATTTGGTCGATCTCAATCTCTTGCAAGCATTATGCTGAGTTTTTTGCATAAAAAAAGTCTCGTTTTTTGTCCATGCGACACACCTTGTCGCAACATTATTTTGTCATTACATTTTTTCTTTTTAAAGAATTTCTAGAACAATGATGGCATCTCGTTTCGAGTGTCATTACAAAAAAAACAGCTGGTTTTAGGCTAAAAAAATTAATTTTTCGAATGCTGTTAATTGTTGTTTTTATCGACAATTTTCTTCTATAGCCAAATCCTAAAAACTATAGAACAATAGAGATATGGGATATTCAAAAGATTTTAAAGACAAAGTCATAGAAATTATGATTCGAGATGAAATGTCTGTGCGAAAAGCAGCACAGCATTTTAAC
>NZ_VOZH01000110.1:0-1187 GCF_013419875.1 Acinetobacter sp. YH12049
CAATTATAAATCATAATAGATTCCGCAATTAAGTGATCTAACTCCTTCATGGTTTGACATCGTGTAATTAAAAACTCCTGCTTTAATATTCCATTAATCCGCTCTGCTAATGCATTCTGGTAACAGTCTCCTCCATCTGTCATAGAAGGACATACCCCATAATGGCGTAATGCCGATTGATATAGTTCAGAGCAATACTGAGAGCCTCTGTCTGAATGATGAATCATCCTTGTCGCTCGATCCGTCACATGCTGCATCGCCATATGTAGAGCCTGCACAACATTCTCCGCACGCATATCATTCGATAACTTATAACCTTTAATCTGACGGGTATAAGCATCTGTCACTAAGGATAAATAATGTACGCCTTCAGCACTCTCAACATAAGTAATATCACTAACAAAGACTTCGTTGGCTTGCACTGCTGAATAATCCTTTAATAAATTTGGATGCTTCTTCATCCAATGCTTGCTATCCGTAGTTTTTGTATAGCGACGCTTGGGGCGAATCAATAAATTATGCTCTTTCAATATTTTAAATAACTGATCTCGTCCACACTTTAAACCACGCTGCAACAATTTGCCTTTAATAAGCCAATACAGCTTACGTGTTCCGATACTTGGCATGAGACAACGATATTCCATAACCAACTCAAGTATTTGTTCAGTTGCTTGTGCAGTCATTTGAGCACGTTTTTCTGCTTGATAATAAGCTTGTCGGGTGATTCCCAACCACTGACAATAACGTGAAACGCTTAGTCTTCTTTGGCTTTGCCAATCTTTGAAACGTGCTCGGTATACTTTTTTCCAAGATCAGTCCCACATTCTTTATCAATGTGATAAATCACATCCTGAATAAATTCAGTTTTAAGCTTTTCTGCGGCTAACTGCTTTTCTAATTGGCGGATTCGTTGTTGGGGGGTTAATTGGCGTTTAGAAGAAGTCGGCATATTCGAAGTCCAGTCCTGTTGTCCGTGCTTGCGTAACCATACCAGCACAGTTGATCTTCCTTGAATACCATATTTTGCCTGAGCTTGTTTATAAGTAATTTGCCCTTTTTCTACTTCATGTACAACCATCATTTTAAAGGCGAAGCTATAATCACGTTGTGTGCGTTTAACTCGTTGTTCTTGTGCATGTTCCATAAAATAAGTCTCTTAAGGTGTAAACTTATTTCAGGACGGGACA
>NZ_VOZH01000111.1:0-1177 GCF_013419875.1 Acinetobacter sp. YH12049
AAATCCGCAGCTTCGGCATATAGTTTTAGCCCCGTTACATCTTCCGCGCAGGCCGACTCGACTAGTGAGCTATTACGCTTTCTTTAAAGGGTGGCTGCTTCTAAGCCAACCTCCTAGCTGTCTATGCCTTCCCACATCGTTTCCCACTTAACTATAATTTTGGGGCCTTAGCTGGCGGTCTGGATTGTTTTCCTCTTGACTACGGACGTTAGCACCCGCAGTCTGTCTCCCGGATAGTACTCATTGGTATTCGGAGTTTGCATCGGTTTGGTAAGTCGGGATGACCCCCTAGCCGAAACAGTGCTCTACCCCCAATGGTATTCGTCCGAGGCGCTACCTAAATAGCTTTCGGGGAGAACCAGCTATCACCGAGTTTGATTAGCCTTTCACCCCTATCCACAAGTCATCCCCTGGCTTTTCAACGACAGTGGGTTCGGTCCTCCAGTTAGTGTTACCCAACCTTCAACCTGCTCATGGATAGATCACCCGGTTTCGGGTCTACACCCAGCAACTAAACGCCCTATTAAGACTCGATTTCTCTACGGCTCCCCTAATCGGTTAACCTTGCTACTGAATGTAAGTCGCTGACCCATTATACAAAAGGTACGCAGTCACCAAACAAGTTGGCTCCCACTGCTTGTATGCATGCGGTTTCAGGATCTATTTCACTCCCCTCACAGGGGTTCTTTTCGCCTTTCCCTCACGGTACTGGTTCACTATCGGTCAGTCAGGAGTATTTAGCCTTGGAGGATGGTCCCCCCATATTCAGACAAGGTTTCACGTGCCTCGCCCTACTCGACATCATTATCTAAGCCCTTTCGCGTACAGGACTATCACCTACTATGGTCGCACTTCCCAGAGCGTTCCACTAAAGCTTAGATAACTTAATGGGCTTTTCCCCGTTCGCTCGCCGCTACTGAGGGAATCTCAATTGATTTCTTTTCCTAAGGGTACTGAGATGTTTCACTTCCCCTCGTTCGCCTCATAAACCTATGTATTCAGTTTATGATACCCGCCTTATAGCGGGTGGGTTTCCCCATTCAGAAATCTCCGGATCACAGGATATTTGCCGCCTCCCCGGAGCTTATCGCAGGCTATTACGTCTTTCATCGCCTCTGACTGCCAAGGCATCCACCACATGCACTTAATTACTTGACTATACAACCCCAAACAGTCG
>NZ_VOZH01000112.1:0-1168 GCF_013419875.1 Acinetobacter sp. YH12049
ATTATTATAGAAGCCCCCATGAATAAATCGCTCATCATTTTCGGCATCGTCAACATAACCTCGGACAGTTTCTCCGATGGAGGCCGGTATCTGGCGCCAGACGCAGCCATTGCGCAGGCGCGTAAGCTGATGGCCGAGGGGGCAGATGTGATCGACCTCGGTCCGGCATCCAGCAATCCCGACGCCGCGCCTGTTTCGTCCGACACAGAAATCGCGCGTATCGCGCCGGTGCTGGACGCGCTCAAGGCAGATGGCATTCCCGTCTCGCTCGACAGTTATCAACCCGCGACGCAAGCCTATGCCTTGTCGCGTGGTGTGGCCTATCTCAATGATATTCGCGGTTTTCCAGACGCTGCGTTCTATCCGCAATTGGCGAAATCATCTGCCAAACTCGTCGTTATGCATTCGGTGCAAGACGGGCAGGCAGATCGGCGCGAGGCACCCGCTGGCGACATCATGGATCACATTGCGGCGTTCTTTGACGCGCGCATCGCGGCGCTGACGGGTGCCGGTATCAAACGCAACCGCCTTGTCCTTGATCCCGGCATGGGGTTTTTTCTGGGGGCTGCTCCCGAAACCTCGCTCTCGGTGCTGGCGCGGTTCGATGAATTGCGGCTGCGCTTCGATTTGCCGGTGCTTCTGTCTGTTTCGCGCAAATCCTTTCTGCGCGCGCTCACAGGCCGTGGTCCGGGGGATGTCGGGGCCGCGACACTCGCTGCAGAGCTTGCCGCCGCCGCAGGTGGAGCTGACTTCATCCGCACACACGAGCCGCGCCCCTTGCGCGACGGGCTGGCGGTATTGGCGGCGCTGAAAGAAACCGCAAGAATTCGTTAACTGCACATTCGGGATATTTCTCTATATTCGCGGTTCAGCAGGCATGTCCCCTTTGAGGGCGACCCGACGACAGGATAATCGACCTTATGGTGCGCAAATATTTCGGCACAGACGGTATTCGTGGCAAAGCCAACGAAGGCGCGATGACGGCGGAAACCGCCTTGCGCGTCGGCATGGCGGCTGGCCGTGTCTTTCGTCGCGGTGACCACCGCCATCGTGTCGTGATCGGCAAGGATACGCGCCTGTCGGGCTATATGCTTGAACCCGCGCTCACAGCCGGTTTCACCTCGATGGGCATGGACGTATTCCTTTTTGGCCCGCTGCCGACAACGTA
>NZ_VOZH01000113.1:0-1161 GCF_013419875.1 Acinetobacter sp. YH12049
CAATTACACAGAATAATTGGGTACTATTAAACATCAGGACTAGAGTTGTGAGTTTTGTGTGGTAACTCAACTAATGGCTCTAGTCCGCTTATTTTTCAAGTCAATTTCTTATCCGAGATTCGGGTTATTTAGGAAATTCATTTTTACGGTAGAAGAAAATCATTCATCACTTGGTTCATCCTTCAATAAAAGTGTTTTAGAAGTTAAGCTTTTATTGCTAGCTTACTTATCTCATTTATACCCCTTTGCCATGCTGGCCAGTTGTAAGCTCTTTAAAAATTCAGCCGTATATTTTGGACTATGGCCTAATGCACCCCGATGATCACCATTTGGGATCGCCTGATAGACTACTGGCAATTTTTATTTGCACAATTTCTGGTAATAACTTTGAGTACCAAGGTGATCGACTAAATGGTCTGCGGCGCCTTAAACAAACATCAGAGTTACGGTTAGGGTCATATATTCAATCGGCTGCCGTTTTAAATAGCTTAATAAAGGCTTTAAGTCTGCATCTTTTTAAAGATTGGCTGAGGTGCTTGTTTTAACTAATTTTTTAGTTCTGATAAACAACGTTTACGGGCCTGATTTAGTAAAGACTGCATATCTGGACTAACCTGTTGATCTACATTGATCGATCTGCTGCGGCTGCTCCCTACAACACGCTGGGGAAAAATGCCGCTACATTGGTATCTAGATTTGGATTGGTTTGTACGTATTCAGCAATACATTCATATTGATAACCACCCGGTGCCAAGGGTATTGCAGCTTTAAGATTCAATCCAAGCGCATCTTTTTGTCCCTGAGCTGCAACCGCAATAGCAGCTGCACCACCTTGACTATGCCCCATCACCATCCAGTCTTTATTAAATTGCTTCGGCTTCCAAGAATGCAGTGCATGTACAGAATCCACCAAATTATAAACTTAACTGACTACATTCATATAAGGGTGCAGTTTTGGCTTACCCAGTCCTTGATAATCTGTTGTAACCACTACATAGCCATACCTCAAACAACTGTCGATTGCACCATCTATGACTAGGGTCTGTTGACATTTGTTGATTAAAAAAATAGCGAGATAGTAAAATTAAATCGCCAAACCCAATTTTACACTCGCTATGCCTCGAACAATGCTAAATGATCAACACTGGTCCAAGTTACTTG
>NZ_VOZH01000114.1:0-1085 GCF_013419875.1 Acinetobacter sp. YH12049
ATTAAGTTGACAAAAATAACTAATCATGCGAAAAAGTTTTTTTAGTTAACAGATGTTCACACATGCCTCGAATTGTTTCTGTACCACTTAGTTTAGAACAGCGAGAACGACTCATTTTTCTGGCCAAGCATGCAAAACATTGGCGTGAAAGACAACGTGCCCAAACTATTCTCTGGCTTTCTGAAGGTAAAAGTGTTGCGGAAGTTGCCACTCTACAAGAACGTATCCCAGAAACCATAAGGCTACAACGCCGACGTTGGGAATTGTATGAGTTTGAATCGATTAAAGAAGGTCATCGCTCAGGTCGGCCCAATACATTGATCTCAGACTATCAGGCGAAAATCCTAGATTGGGTCAATACAAGTCCACTCAATGCAGAACAAATCCGAGTCAAACTACATGAAGAATACGAAGTGTCCGTGTCTGTTGAAACCATTCGTAAGTTTTTACGTGATTCAGGTATGGTCTTCAAGCGTACCCGTCATAGCTTGAAAAAAAAGAGATCCGATTGCATTTGAACAAGCAACACAGCAGATTGAAAAATTACGAGAGCAAGCGGCACGTGGTGAAATTATATTAGGTTATGTTGATGAAACAGGGTTTTCATCTACACCTGATAACCGCTATGCGTGGACAAAGATAGGTGATGTTCATGCGGTTGATGCAATAAGATTAAAACGAGTTAATGTCATGGGGTGTTTGCTTTCAACGGGGAAACTGGTGACAAGTTGTTTACAAGAGTCAGTTACAAGCACTTGGTTTTATGCCTATTTAACTGGAATAGCTCAACAAGTAAAACAGACTTATAACCTTCCATTGGTTCTTATTGTTGATAATGCCTCGATTCATAGAAGTAAAAAGATGGCTGATTACAGAGAGCTACTTAAAAGTAACTTTTCGACGAATTTGTATTTTATTCCAGCTTATAGCCCTGAGTTAAATCGAATCGAGATGGTATGGAAGCAGATGAAATATTATTGGCGAGATTTTCAAGTCATGACAGCTGATAAAATAGAGCAATGGGTGGAGAGAGTATCAAACCAATTCGGAAAAGAATACATGTTTACTTTTTAATGACAGCTTAT
>NZ_VOZH01000115.1:0-1075 GCF_013419875.1 Acinetobacter sp. YH12049
CAGGTTGAAACCCTTGTGTAGTAAGTGTTACAGACTATATAAACGGACATTTGCTCTTGTATAAACGGACATTTGCTCTTGTATAAACGGACATTTGCTCTTGTATAAACGGACATTTACTCTTAATTAAAGGACGTTATAAATATTGACCTTAAAAAGATATTAGATTACATTGTCCTTTAATTAGATAATAATAAGTTCTTCTTATGAAAAATAGTTTAGTCGTGAAAGATAATGCTCTAATAAATGCCAGTTACAACCTAGAGCTAACGGAACAACGTTTGATCATGCTAGCTATCATTAATGCTAGAGAATCGGGACAAGGAATCACTGCGGATAGTAAACTGGAAATACATGCTAGTGACTACGCCAAGCTATTCAATGTATCTGCCGATGCGTCATATAAAGCTTTGAGAGAAGCTGTAAATAATCTGTTTAATCGTCAATTTAGTTATACAGCCGAATATAAAAAAACAGGCAAAGTCGGCATTGTTCGATCTCGCTGGGTAAGCCGTATATTTTATGTAGATGACCTAGCATTGTTAGAAATTACTTTTGCTCCTGATGTAGTGCCTTTAATCACACGATTGGAAGAACACTTTACAAAATATGAAGCTAAACAAGTTGCTCACCTAACCAGTAAATACGCCACTAGGCTTTATGAATTGCTGATTGCTTGGCGTGAAGTTGGAAAAGTTCCACAACTAGAACTTAGTGAGTTTAGAAATAGATTAGGTCTTGTTGATAGTGAATACACCGCCATGAGTGACTTCAAAAAGCGTGTGCTTGAACCATCAATTAAACAAATTAATGAGCATACTGATATTACTGTAACGTATGAACAGCATAAAAAAGGACGGATCATTTCAGGTTTTTCTTTCAAATTTAAGCAAAAACAACAGCCAAAAGTTGAAGCAAAAAGAGATCCAAACACGCCTGATTTTTTTATAAAAATGACCGATGCACAACGCCATTTATTTGCGAATAAAATGTCTGAAATGCCTGAGATGGGAATATATTCACAAGGTACAGAAAGCTACCAACAATTTGCTATTCGTATCGCTGATATGCTTTT
>NZ_VOZH01000116.1:0-1066 GCF_013419875.1 Acinetobacter sp. YH12049
TACTTGTTTTCTGACGACGAATATGATGACACATTTCAATGAGTTACATCTCATCTTAAACAAATATCTAAAGTGGAACAAGTCACATGCAAAATGTTTTACACTGATTATGCTTGCATTAATTGTAAAACAGACATGTAATCTTTCTTCTGCATCTAAAGCCTTACCCATCAAGTGCTTACCACAATCATTTTATCGACGTATACAACGCTTCTTTGCAGATCAGTATTTCGATTATCGTCAAATTTCTCAGTTAATTTTCAATATATTTTCATTCGATAAAGTCCAATTAACTTTGGATAGAACTAATTGGAAATGGGGAAAACGAGATATTAATATCTTGATGTTAGCCATCGTCTATCGTGGAATAGCGATACCTATTGTTTGGACATTGCTCAATAAACGTGGAAATTCAGATACAAAAGAGCGTATTGCTTTGATTCAACGCTTTATCTCCATTTTTGGTAAAGATCGTATTGTGAATGTGTTTGCAGACAGAGAATTTATCGGTGAGAAATGGTTTACATGGTTAATTGAAAATGACATTAACTTCTGTATACGTGTTAAAAAAACTTTATTGTGACCAATCACTTAGCCAAGAATCATAAAATTAGTGATTTATTTCGTCATCTTCAAGTTGGTCAAACTGAATGTCGTAAACGACGTATTTGGGTTGGTCGAGTGAAACTTTATATTAGTGCGCTACGATTAGAAGATGGAGAGCTTTTACTTGTTGTTTCTCCTATGTTTAATGCTTCTGCTATTCGTGATTATGCATTACGCTGGGAAATCGAAACGTTATTTAGTTGTCTCAAAGGACGTGGATTCAATCTTGAAAATACTCGTTTAACAGACCCTAGACGAGTCAAGAAATTGATAGCAGTGCTAGCTATCGGTTTCTGTTGGTGCTATTTAACAGGTGAATGGCAACATGATCGGAAAAAAGCGATAAAAATAAAGAAGCATGGACGACTTTCAGTAAGTTTATTTCGCTACGGTTTGGACTATGTTCAAATGGCTATTCTACGTTTGATTGGTTTTGGAAAAAAAGAAGAATTTAAGAAAG
>NZ_VOZH01000117.1:0-1024 GCF_013419875.1 Acinetobacter sp. YH12049
ACGTATAGGAAGAATAAACGCCCTTTTCACCCAAGTCCAACAGCTTTGGACCGCAGTTGACTCTTTCGACACCCCTGCGATGCAACCCAATCCGGCTGACGGGGAGCCAGCAACGCTGAAAATTTACCCTCCTCTTTCCCACTAGCGGCTCCTTTTCCGACAACCAGCACGGCGGATCCCTGCCGCGGCGCTGTGAACGCAGCATTTTGATTGGTATCGTTGGCCTTCAGGCTCGTCAGTCAAACAGACCCAGGAGCAGCTCAGCCGGTGGCGCCCGGCTTTCGGGTAACGCCCTGGTCCCGCTGGTTTCGGCTTTGTGCTTCAGGTGATCAAGGATCTGCTTGATCACTATAGGGTCTTCAATGCAGGCGATGACTTTCATGGCGCCGCCGCAGCCGCTGCAGGTCTCGATGTCGATATTGAAAACACGCTTGAGCCGTTGCGCCCATGTCATCGACGCTCGCCGTTGTGCTGGTGTTGCCGGTTCATCAGCCACCCTGACCTTGTTGCCCCTGCCCCGTTTTGCCGGCGTGACCAACGCCCGGTGCCGACTGTTGGGTGCGAACACCCCGTGGAAGCGGGTTAGGTTGACTCTGGGCTTCGGTACCAGGGCGGCCAGCCTTGCAATGAAATCCAATGGTTCGAAAATGACGTGCGTGGTGCCGTCCCGGTACGGCGTCTTGAGCTGGTAGCGCACGTTGCCGCCTCGTGTTAACGACAGCCGCTTCTCGGATACCGCCGGGCGGCTGATGTACCGGCACAGCCGTTCGAGCTTCTTGCGTTCATCGGCCCTGGCCGCCACGCCGGCGTGCAGGCTGGACCCGGCTACCTTGCCAATCCCGTCACCGAACGGATCACCACTGGTCGGCAGAGTTTGCAAAGTGAACACCTTTCGCCCCGCCTGTGAACCGACAGCGATACGGTAAGTGATCGAGTGCCCCAGCAGGGGTGTCATCGGGTCGTCATCCACCGCATCCGAGGCCAGATAGCTGTTTTCGACATCCCGTTCCAGCAGGCCTTGCCG